>CACZSE010000214.1 GCA_902783735.1 uncultured Lachnospiraceae bacterium | reverse complement strand
GCGATCGTATTGAATATCAGCAGATTTGGTTGAAAATAGTCTGAAATGCCCTTGCTTACGCAGGGGCTTTTTTTGTGCAGAGCACTTAGCGAGGCGAAGCCGAGCTTAGTGCGAGCCATTCCCGAACACTTGGCGAGGTAATTTCGAGCCTAGTGAGAGGGAAGTGCAGAGCACTTAAAGCCTAGTGCGAGCCATACCGGCACACTTAGCGAACCGAAGGTATGCCTAGTGCGTATAATTTGTAGATATGTTAAAATGGATATAATTATGGATAAGAAATATAAAGAAAGAAAAAACATGATATTGGACCTCATGGGAAATGATCTTTATGTACCCATGAAGGAAAAAGAATTGGCCGTTCTTTTGCAGGTTCAACCTGAGGACAGGCCGGTTTTAAGCTCAATATTAAATGAATTGCTTATTGAGAAAAAGATCGAGATTTCAAAAAGAGGTAAATACAGCCTTTACGATGCGAAGTCTCACGGTGAAGAAAAGCTTCTGACAGGAACCTTTATAAGCAATCAACGGGGATTTGGCTTTGTAGAGATAGAAGGGCGCGATGAGGATCTCTTCATCCCCGCTGACAAAGTCAATAAAGCTTTTCATCTGGATATAGTTCAGGTGAGGATCATTAAGGAAGCAAATGATAATAAAAGATCCGAAGCAGAAGTAGTAAATATTCTTGAAAGAGGTACAACGCATATAGTGGGTACCTTCCAAAAGAGTACGAATTTTGGTTTTGTGATCCCTGACGATCGAAAGATCAGTGAAGATATATTCATACCTAAGGAGTTTTGTGGCGGCGCTGTTGACGGCCATAAAGTTGTGGTTGACATAACTTCATACGGAAGCGAGAATAAAAAACCTGAGGGAAAGGTCGTCGAGATACTCGGTCACGTAAATGATCCCGGAGTTGATATACTTTCAATAATCAAAGGATTCGGCATTGAAACAGAGTTTCCGCAAAAGGTCATGACACAGACAGCGGCTGTCAGTGATGAGGTTTCTGAAGCTGACATGCTCGGAAGGGAAGATCTGCGAAATGTTTTGATGGTAACAATAGACGGTGAAGATGCAAAGGATCTGGATGATGCGGTAAGTCTTTCAAAAGAGGGCGAAGATTATATACTGGGTGTTCATATCGCCGATGTCAGCAATTATGTGCAATACAGATCCGCGCTTGACAGAGAAGCTCTTGCAAGAGGTACGAGCGTGTACCTTGCTGACAGAGTGGTTCCCATGCTTCCTCATAAGCTTTCAAACGGCATATGTTCATTAAACCAGGGACAGGACAGACTGACACTCAGCTGTATCATGACCGTTTCAAAGGATGGAAAAGTTAAGGATTACAGGATTGTCGAGTCAGTCATAAATGTCGACAGACGCATGGATTATACCACTGTCAATAAGATCATACATGATAAAGATGAAGAACTGAGACAGGAATATAAAGATTTTGTTCCTATGTTTGATGACATGGCAAAACTCAGCCTGATCCTCAGAGAGTGCAGAAGAAAACGGGGAGCTATCGACTTTGACTTTCAGGAGACAAAGATCATTCTGGATGAAAACGGAAGACCGACGGACATCAAACCGTATGAAAGAAATGAAGCCACAAGACTCATAGAATCATTTATGCTTTTGGCAAATGAGACCGTCGCAGCACATTATTATTGGCTGGAAAGTCCTTTCATTTACAGAACACATGATAATCCCGATCCGGAAAAGATCAAGAAGCTGGCGACATTTATAAGAAATTTTGATCTTAAGCTTAAAGTTTCAAAGGATGAGATCCATCCGAAGGAGATACAAAGACTTCTTTCATCCATACAGGATACCGATGAGGAAGCGCTTATCTCGAGATTGGCATTAAGGAGCATGAAACAGGCCAAATACACAATTGACTGCACGGGTCATTTTGGGCTTGCCACCCGATATTATTGTCATTTCACGTCTCCCATCAGAAGATATCCGGATCTTCAGATACATCGTATCATTAAGGATCATATCAGAGGACGAATGAAAAAGAACAGGCTTGAGGAATATGACAGAATACTGTTTGATGTGGCGGCTCAGTCTTCAAGGCTTGAAAGAAGAGCGGAAGAAGCAGAACGTGAGACGGTTAAGCTGAAAAAATGCCAATATATGTCCGGACATTTGGGAGAGATCTTTGAAGGAGTCATATCAGGAGTTACGGAATGGGGAATCTATGTTGAACTTCCGAATACGGTGGAAGGACTGCTTCACATTTCAAAACTGCCGGGATTCTACACATATGATGAGGAAAATTATGAATTAAGACCCGAAAAGAGCGGAACAATCTACCGGCTGGGACAAACTGTCACAGTATCGGTCGACAGTGTGGATGAGACCATGAGGACCGTGGATTTCGGATTACCAAACGAGGGGTGACATGAGTAAAGAAGCACAGAAACTGGTTGCAAACAATAAAAAAGCATACCACGATTATTTTATAGATGAAAAATACGAAGCAGGGATAGTACTGCACGGAACCGAAGTAAAATCGCTTCGTATGGGAAAATGCAGCATAAAGGAATCTTATATAAGGATCGAAAACGGAGAAGTGTGGGTATACGGATGTCATATTTCGCCTTATGAAAAGGGAAATATATTCAACAAGGATCCGTTAAGACCCAAAAAACTGCTCCTTCACAGAAGTCAGATCGACAAACTTTTCGGCCAGATCAGAGAGAAAGGATATACTCTCATGCCTCTCCAGGTTTATTTTTCGGATGGCAGGGCAAAGATGGAGATCGGTCTTGCCAGAGGTAAGAAACTGTATGATAAACGTGCCGATATCGCAAAGAAGGATATGACAAGAGAGGCACAAAGAGACTTTAAGATCAGAAACCTGGGATAGAACGGGACAGTATCGGAAAGGAAAAAACATGTCAGCATATGAAAATAATATATACAGAAATCTGCTTGAAGAGATCGGATATGATAAAGCCGATATAGAAAAAAGACTTGATGAAATGTTTAATACCATGTTCTACGGCTCGGACGATGAGAGGATATATTTCCCTGCAGGCAACGACATGGGATATGTTACAGATACAGGTAACAACGATGTCAGGACCGAAGGCATGAGCTATGGTATGATGATATGCGTACAGTTAAACAAAAAAGAAGAGTTTGACCGTATCTGGAGATGGGTCAGAACATATATGTACCTTGAAGATGGCAGAAATGCCGGGTATTATTGCTGGTCAAACAATCTTGACGGTTCGAAAAGAGCTGCCGGACCGGCCCCGGATGGTGAGGAGTTCTTCGCCATGGCATTGCTCTTTGCATCGGCCCGATGGGGAGACGGTGAAGGGATACTTGAATATTCAAAGCATGCGAATGATATATTAAAGAAGGCTGTTCACGGTCCGAACCCAATGTGGGATCCCGAAAATCATTATATTAAATTTATTTGCGAATGCAACTGGACGGATCCTTCATATCACCTTCCGCATTTTTATGATATGTTCAGCGTGCTGTCAGATCCTGCCGACAGTGAGCTGTGGAAAGAGACAGCAAGAGCATCCAGAGAATACTTTCATAAGGCATGTCATAAGATTACCGGCATGAGCGCCGAATATGCCGAATATGACGGAAGTCCCGAAAAACGTCCCGGTATGGAAAAGATGTTTGGGGGAAGACATGACTGGTTCTATTCCGATGCATACAGGACAGCTGCCAATATAGGACTCGATTATGAATGGTTTGGTGCCGATGAAGAAGAGGTTAACATAACTAAAAGATTAAGAGAGTTCTATAAGGATAAATGCTTAATGAAGAACGGCGAACCGTCTTTCCATATCTATGAGATCGACGGGACAGAGCTCGAAGGAATGGCGTTACATCCTTACGGACTTATAGCAACAAATGCCATGAGTACTCTTGCTACCAAAAAGGGAGAGCTTGACGAAACAGACATAAATGCCGTTAAACTGTTTTGGGATACTCCGTTAAGAAAGGGAGTCAGAAGATACTATGATAATTTTCTTCAGATATTTGCCATGATGGCCCTTTCGGGAAATTACAGGATGTACAGAAAATAAAACCATGTTCTTAAAAAAGAAGTATCATATATTAAGTAAAGATAAGATTGCAAATAAGACTAAGCTTACCATTATATATATATTGGGAGTGTTGGTCCCTCTGATATTGACCGATTCGGTCTTTATGACGGTCTTTATCCAGAACCAAAGGGCGAGGACTGCCATTGAGATGGAAAATGAGGCGGACTCTGTTCAAAATCAGCTTGAAAATGCTTTAAATGAAGCGGCGGATATAACCAGAGTCATCTATGTCAATGAAAATGTTAACAAGTTTCTGGAAGCCAGTTTTTCGACTCCCAATGAGTATTACGAAAAATGTTATGACATGAAGACTAACTTTTTTGACTTTTTTACGTCAGGCTCGGCTCAGAATGTTACAAATATTGAGATATATGCAAACAACCCTACCATCATCAACGGAGGATATCTTAAACGGCTTTCGGCAGCACAGGAAAAAATCTGGTATAAAGAGTTTGTGAAAAGCGACAGAAATGCATATCTGTGCTGTTATTATGTCGGTGAAGAGGAACTGACTTCAACCCGAAAAAGAAGGATCTCTCTTATCAGAAAGATGGATTATTTTAAGAACTCAGTAAGACGCAAGATAGTCAAGGTGGACATCGACTATGCTCCCCTGGTCAGAAAGATCACGGGTATGAGATATCAGTATAACATGTTATTGTGCCTGGATGATCGTATAATACTGTCCAGCTTTGGGCATAACGGGGTAAATGAGGATTTTGAACATCTTACCGGAGAAGAAAAGATCGGAGTTGAAAGACCATGGAGCATTTACGGACAGGATTTCAGGATCCTGATACTTAAGCCGGAAGAGTCTGAGTTTGGAAAACTTTCCGACTACAGCGGTGCTGTTGCGGCAGTCATTGTCCTGAACATAGCATTACCATTTATACTCATATCATTTATAAATCAGTCATTTGAAAACAGGATAGGAAGACAGCAGGCTGATATAGCGAGACAAAATGCAGAACTTCTGGCAATGCAGTCTCAGATAAATCCGCACTTTCTTTTCAATGTGCTTGAGAGCGTCAGGATGCATTCAGTTATAAGATCCGAGACCGAGACCGCATCGATGATAGAAAAACTTGCGGTACTTGTAAGACAGAACGTAAACTGGAATGATGATGTCACAAGGATTGAGGATGAGGTCAAATTTATTGAAGATTATCTTTTGCTTCAAAAATATCGTTTTGGTGACAGATTAAGCTACGAGATAGAACTGGATGAGAATTGTAAGGATATAAGGATACCCAGACTTACATTAGTTACATTTGTAGAGAATTCATGTGTTCACGGAATGGAAAGAAAGACTGCCACTTCCTGGATATATGTTAGGATATATCAAAAAAACGATGAACTGATCATGGAGATCGAAGATACCGGAAGCGGAATGAGTGATGACGAAGCCAAAAGGCTTAACGAGAGCATGAACGGCGCTGTTATAGAAGATCTGAAAAAGAACGATCATATAGGTGTGATCAATGCCTGCATCAGATTGAAAATGTACACTCACGACCAGGCAATATTTGAACTGGAGAGTGAAGAGGGTGTAGGAACATTTACCGTGATCCGTGTGCCGATCTCGGCAGTGGGTATATCAGGAAAGGAATCAGAGAATGAGACTTAAGGTTTTGCTTGCGGATGATGAACCATATATAGTTGAAGGATTATCAAAGCTGATCGATTGGGAGGCTGAAGGATTTGAGATAGTAAAAAAAGCATCGAACGGTCTTGAAGCGTATGAATATCTTAAGAACAATAAGGTTGACATAATATTTGCGGATATTCAGATGCCTGAAATTACGGGACTTGAACTGCTTCAGCGCATCAAAGAAGAAGAAATAAGCGATGCCTACTTCATAATCGTAAGCGGATTCAATGATTTCAAGTATGCACAGACTGCGATACGCTACGGAAGTATGGATTACGTTTTAAAGCCGCTGTCTAAGGAGACACTGATGGAGATACTTGCCAAGGCGTCTCTCATGAAGGATCTGGAATTGAAGGAACTCAGAGACAGTGCAGGCATGAAAAGAGCATATCTCATCCAGAATCTTATGATGCTCTTACGCGGCAAGTTTGAGGACAGACATCTGGATTATATCAGGACAAATCTCAGACTCTCCGACAAGATCAGATATATCCATGTCAGCTTTGACAGCATACTGGCGTTGGATGAATATGATGAGTCTGAGCTGCTTTCCATTAAAAACCGCATGTTTGAGTGCTGCAGAGGATATCTTGGGATCAATGAGGACCATTGCATAAAAGATATTCCCGGTTATGAGGAAGAATATGAAGTCGGTTTCATTTATTGCGACTATATGGCAAAAGAAAGGGAGATCACCGAAAAGGAATTCATGGAAGGACTATCCAGGTCATTTGAACGCGAGAGTCTCGGCATTCCAATTGTACTTCTTATAGGTAAGAGCGTCGATGAACTCTCAAAGATCTCCTACAGCTACAGTTCGGCAAGTACATTAAGGTCATTTAAGAACTTCAGGGAAAGAAAACCAATCTATTTCTATGAAGAAGAAATGCAGGTAAATGAAAAGAAGGTTGCTCTTTGTAAGAAAGAACTGGATTCATTGATAGCTGCGATAGAACAAAACGATAAAAACGGAATAGATGTTTATACAGACAAGCTTTTTGATGAGATGGAGACTGCTTCACTTGTGAGCGAGACCATAAACATGAATACTAATTATCTCCTTTTCAGGCTCATTCATCTTGCGGTAGAGCAGGATGAGTCGGTAAATCAGGAAGAAGTCATGCTCTATATAAGTGAAAATGTTTTTGATACAGGTATAGCCAGGGGCAGCAGACTACATACAAAGAACTTTTCTTATGAATATGCCGACTATCTCATATCTCTAAGAAAAAATGTTTCTCGCGGTATATTGGCCGACATCGAAAAGGAGATAAACGATAATTATTCCAAGAACCTGACGCTTCGCGAACTGTCGCAAAAATACTATGTCAACAGTTCTTATCTTGGTCAGATCTTTAAGAAGAAGTACGGCATGTCATTTAAAGATTATCTGAGCAATTACAGGGTTCAGATAGCGGCGGGATTGTTGCTTAAAAGTGACATGAAGATAGCACAGATAGCCGAAGAGGTCGGTTACAAAGATACGGATTATTTTATTAACAGATTCATAGCTTTAAAGGGCTGTACACCCAGTAAATATCGGAAAAACGCGGGAGAAGACCAGGCGCGTATCTAGTGCATGTTGCACGGGCAAATTTTGGATACTTTTAATATCTAGAGTTTGTCCGTGTTTTTTATAGAGTTTCTCTGTTTAAAATTGACAAGCATGCATCTAAAATAAGAATTGTCATTAAAAAACCATTTTTAATAGGGAGGACAAAAATGAGATTGAAAAAGATCACAGCATTATTGCTTGGTACAGCTCTCACAGCTTCTATGCTGACAGGCTGCGGCGGTGATGCAACAGCTGACACAAGTTCAAATGACACAAGCTCTACAGCTGATACAACAGTTGTAGCTGACACAAGCGATACTTCATCTGAAGAAGCTGCTCCGGCTGAAGAAGCTAAAGAGTATTCTGATGATGAGATCGTTGATTTCACAATGTTCATCGGCATGCCCGGTTCAGAGATCAACGATGGCAACGAGATCCAGGAGATCATCGCAAAGAAGACCGGTGTTAGAGTTAAGGAGACTTGGCTTACAGGTCAGACAACAGAAGAAGCTGTTGGTACTATCCTTGCTTCCGGCGATCTTCCGGATTTCATCAATGGTGGTGATGCTTCTAAGCAGCTTTATGAAGCAGATGTACTTGTACCTTGGGATGATTATATTGAGAAGTATCCCAACATTAAAGAGTTCTTCTCAGATGCAGAGTGGGATCAGTTCCGTATGGACGACGGAAAGATCTACTGGGCTAACCCCTTCACAAACTCATACGGTGAGAACAGAGAGACAGGTCATAACGACGAAGCTTTCTGGGTACAGTGCCGTGT
>CACZSE010000213.1 GCA_902783735.1 uncultured Lachnospiraceae bacterium | reverse complement strand
TTCAATAAGCTTTACATCGGACATGTTTCTTATGAGGTGGTAATAACACGACCTTAAAAAATATATGAACGGGTTTTCCCTGCTGGATGTCTTTATGCCACTAACTATTTTATGTCCCTTTTCCCACTCTTCAACAAATCTCGGTATCAATTCGACCGGATCCTGAAAATCGCAGCACATGCTTATAACACAATCACCGGTAGTCTGACACATCCCGTGAAAAGGCGAGTTGAACTGTCCAAAGTTGGTAACATTAAAGATTGCTTTTATTTTCTTATTTTCCGAACATATCCGCTCTAAAATATCTCTTGTCCCATCTGTAGAACAGTTGTCAATAAAAAGCAGCTCGTAGTCATATTGGGGTAAAGCTTCATTCAACACATTTATTACTGTTTTACTCATTAATTCCACATTTTCAACTTCATTGAAACATGGGATCATAATACTGATTTTTTTCATATTGATTCGCTCTCAACAAATATACATAATCATCCTATGATATTCTACTCTATATATAATAAAGCGTCAATTTTATTGACGCTTCACGGTAAGTTTCTTTATCATTTTTTTAGTATTCTCTACTCCTATAAGCAGTGAAAAATGATAAGTTAAGTAACTGACCAATTTCTCTCTTTTGCCTATTTGAAAATAGTAATTAAGCTCCTTTATTACTTTTTCATAGTCATCCTTTTTGATCTCGTTCAAAGCAGTACAAACCGGTGACATATCAATGCTCTGGCTCGAAAAATCAAAATTTCTGTACGTCGGCCGTGCACCATTGTCTTCATTTCGCATATCATTACAGTGTATTCCGGAACCGTCATATCCCCAGTTACGGACCTTACTCAAAACCGGAAATATCATTCTTTTTCCTTCAAAAAACATGTATATTCCATATGCTATATCTCCGCTTGGAGCTGAGCCGTTTTTTATCAGATCGTTTGTATATCCTAAAAATCCTTTAACAAAATTACAAAACTGGTTCGGGTAAAGCTTATAGAGTCTTTTCATTCTGTTTCTGTCTTTATAATACCCTAAGAAAGTATCATATGTCCTTTTTAAGTCATACTCATTTCTTTTCTGCTTCCAAATCCCATACCCGAATGCGGAAAAATATGCTTCACATGCATATATGTCTCCCGAAATCCCTTCCGTGTCCAATGGATAATCATATCCCGTTACTGCCAAAACCTCAGGATCGTTATCATATTTATCCATAAGTAAATTCATATATTCCAGATAACACTCGGAAAACTCGTTATCATCCTCCGAAACTATATATCTGTCATACTTTTCCCATGCGATCTCACGTATGATCTTGGCATTCTGAGCAGCTCCGACATTTTTCTCATGTCTTATCACGTTTACCTTCTTAAAGCCATCAAGTTTCTCAAGATATTCTGAAATCTTCTGATAGCCATCACGGTGCCGCTCATAAAGCGGATAGTCTAATCCTATATACAATTCTGTTTCTTTTGCAAGAGAATTCTTCTTTAAGGATTCTACACATCTTACAAAATGTTCATATCTGCAGAGCGTCGTGATCAAAACCGGCACTCTTTCTTTTTGACTCATATATTATCCCCTTATTAAAGGTCTATGGTAGCAATTCTTGGTTCAAAGCAACAACAGGGACGCATGCTTACTATTCTTACACCACTGGCTCTTTGCGGACCTACTTTTAAAAATGTTCCTAAAACCGATGTCTCTCCTCCCAATCCTATGGGGCCTATGCATGCTTTATTGATCTCTTCCGTAATTGTCCGCTCCATATCTGATTGTACGTCATAGTTTCCGTCAACCATAGCCTCTAACATAAGTGCCGATGCTTCAAAATGCGATCTGCCTATACCTACCGCCAGCGTACATGGAGAGCATCCAAGAAGAGAAACCGATTCTTTCCCCCATTGTATTATTTCATCCATGACCACTTGTGTACTGTGTTTATGAAAAACCCGGTAGGTTTTACCACGTATGGCAGGGCCTCCGCCAAACATCAGAATACTTAGTCTGGTAACATTCTCTTCGGTTTCACGTAAAAGGATCGGAGACGGCAGTACATCTTCAGAAAGATCACTTATCCCCCCCGACTGGTCTATCCTGGCTTTGTCATCTCCTTTAAGAGCCATCGGTCGCCCCGGCAACGCTTTCAATCCTTCTTTTACTCCCATTCTGATGGCCTTTAGCATCTCTCCGGTAACTATTGAATCCGGCCCCATCTCAAGAACAATGTGTGGTATTCCAGTATCATCGCATAACGGACTTTTATTCTGTTCTGCAACCTTCGAATTTTCCAGAATAGTTTCCAACACCCATTTTGCCCTCTCGTTGGTCTCTTTATCTATTGCTCTTTCATAAGCAACTGTCTTATCAGGGGAGAATGTAGAACCGGCATCTATAACAGCCTGTTTAACCTTTTCGACAATCATATCACAGTTCATCAAAAATGCTCCTTCCGTGCGCAGCCGCCACTATTATCGGATAATCAATAACTTTTAATTTATGAAAAGCTTCCATTCCCAATTCTTCAAAACCAACAATTTCTTTGGATATGGTTTTATCATTTAGCAAAGCAGTGACAGGCGCCATCACGGCATAGATCGAGTTATGATCGTTTAATGCTTCTATTGTATCCTGTCTCAGTCTTCCTTTACCCAAATGCAGTTTAACACCGGCCTTAGACAGAGGTTCTATGCTGTTTTCTATTTCCAGTTTATTGCTTGATGTCGGGCCGACTCCCGCAACACTTACAGCCGTGTGAAAAATAACGGAACCCTGCAGTTTATCTTTCCAATCATCGATCTGAGATACTATCATAGGTAAAACAGCGTCTCTTCCGCAATAGATCTCACCCGAAAGATAAACCATATCACCGACTTTCAGATCATTTATGTCTTCTTCCCTTATGGGAGTATTCAATCTTTTCATACGTCCCCACTTTTTAATCGTTTACGGCAAACAGCTCTATAAACGAATTCTCATTTTCTATTACTCCGAAAGCTCTTGCTCTCTTATATATACGATTAGCCCAATTGGTATGAGGCTTCACCTCATTCATCTTGTTAGCCCCCGCTCCTTTGAACACTCCGTCGGAACCGGCGCCGAGGATATTGCATGCATCATCATATTCTTCAGCCGTTACGGCCTGCAGAGCATTTACGTATTTAATATGAGTCGGATGAATTACGGTCCTTCCTACAAAACCATTGGCTTTATCCAGGATCACTTCTCTTAAAAGTCCATCAACCTCGCTGTTTACTATAGGTATCCTTTTTAGCAGGCAGTCCTCAAGATCATGCTTGGGAAGATTCAAAAACATCATCTG
>CACZSE010000212.1 GCA_902783735.1 uncultured Lachnospiraceae bacterium | reverse complement strand
GGCGCCGACTGCCTTAAGATTCAGACATATACCGCAGATACGATCACGATAGATTGTGACAATGAATATTTTAAGATAAACGGAGGATTGTGGGACGGCTATAAGCTGTACGATCTTTACGGCGATGCGGGAACTCCCTATGAATGGCATAAAGCCATAAAAGAAGAATGTGACAGATGCGGCCTGGATTTTTTATCTACGCCTTTTGATCCGACTGCGGTGGATTTTCTGGAAGAGCTGGGCGTTGAGGCATACAAGATCGCAAGTTTTGAGTTAAATGATATACCTCTCATAGAGTATACAGCATCAAAGAAAAAGCCCATGATCATGTCATGCGGCATGGCTTCGCCCGAAGACATACAAGAGGCTGTGGATGCATGTAAGCGTATGGGTAACGATAAGATAGTCCTGCTTAAGTGCTGCAGCGAGTATCCGGCGAACTGGGAGGATATGCATCTGGGAAATATTCCCGATATGAGAGAACGATTCGGTGTGCATGTCGGATTGTCGGATCACAGTTTCGGAAGTCTCGGAGCGGTTGTTGCGGTCGCACTCGGAGCAAGGGTCATTGAAAAACATGTTAAGATAGACGGAGTAAAGAGTGCGGACAGTGAATTCAGCATGACCATGGAAGATTTTGCGGCCATGGTGAAAGATGCAGGAAATGCGGTACTCATTTCACAGGGGCCGGATTATTCTCTTTCGAAAAAAGAAAAAGAATCCACAGTCTTCAGAAGAAGCCTTTTTGCCGTACAGGACATAAAAGAAGGCGATGTGATCACGAACGGGAATGTACGCAGCATACGACCGGGATACGGAATAGCACCGAAATATTTAAAGGATATGCTCGGTAAAACGGCAAAAAAAGATCTTAAGCGTGGAGAACCCGTTCCTTTTGATCTGGTATAGGCTGTTACGGACAGGGGTGTTTATGGCAGAGCAAAACGATATAAAACAGTTGCAGATGAAAGAGTGGACACGTTTGCTGGCCGACAGAGCGGGTGAGAGCAAAGAATTTGTTGATACTCTTTTAAAAGGACTGGAAGAATTTGAAGATATAAAAAAAGAATATCTTTATTATATGGAAAACAAAAATTTTCTCGGCGAGTGTTCCGTATGCGGCATGACTGTTGTGGATATACTGATCTGGCAGACCGATCATTTCAAATCCGATCTGGACAGAGGCCTTTATGACATGCAGAACAATCCCGATAAAATGCTTCTTGCGGCTTTCGATACTATGATTAAAATGAAAAAAGATCCGCAGAAGTACCTGGATCGTTACGGGCAGGATACGGGAACCGATTACCCGGGAAAGTATTAGATCACAGGTATAAAAAAGGTAATAATGCCCGCGGTTTGTGCGGCGGACAATTACAGGCATATAAGACTAAAAATGATGGAGGGTTAAGACATGAAATTTTACAGATGTGAGCATTGCGGGAATATCGTTATCAAACTTCACGACGCGGGAGTACCTGTCGTATGCTGCGGTCAGCCCATGACGGAACTGACACCCGGAGTAAGTGACGGGGCATATGAAAAGCACATTCCGGCTGTGACTGTTGACGGAGCAAATGTAAGGGCTCAGATAGGAGAAGTTGAGCATCCCATGCTTGAAGCGCATTTCATTCAGTTTGTTGCGCTTGAGACCAATAAGGGATTTCAGGTAAAATATCTTAAGGCGGGTGAGACGCCGGTCGCTTCGTTTGTTCTTGCTGAGGACGAAAAGGCTGTGGCGGTATATGAGTATTGCAACCTGCACGGACTTTGGGTAAAGGAACTGTAAATAAGGAGGTTGATGTTATGGCAGACAATAAATGGAGATGCAGAGCCGAGGATCTGAAGGGAACACAGACAGAGAAAAATCTTTTAGAGGCTTTTGCGGGAGAATCTCAGGCGAGAAATAAATATACCTTCTTTGCTTCAAAGGCAAAAAAAGAAGGATATGTTCAGATATCAAATATCTTTGCCGAAACAGCGGCAAATGAAAAAGAACATGCCGAGATCTGGTACAAGATCCTTACGGGCATCGGAACAACGATAGATAACCTCAAAGAGGCAGCCGAAGGCGAATCATACGAATGGAATGAGATGTATCCTTCATTTGCAAAGACTGCAAGAGAAGAGGGCTTCGATGAGATAGCGGAGCTTTTTGAAGGAGTGGCTGCCATTGAAAAGGAACATGAAGAAAGATATCGTAAGCTTCTTAAGAATATAGAAGATAAGATCGTATTTTCGCGCGAAGGTGACTGCATCTGGCAGTGCAGTAACTGCGGACATATTGTAATAGGAAAAGAAGCTCCGGAAGTATGTCCCGTATGTAATCACCCCAGAGACTATTTCCAGCTGAAGGCAGAAAACTATTGATATGAAATATGAGGGCGGCTCTTATGAGCTGCCCTTATGAAAAAAATAAAAAAAGTGCTTGCAAAATGTTTGCGCATAGTGTATATTAGACGTTGCTGTGGCATGATAGCTGTGAAGCGTGAGGTTGCTGCCCTTATGTGGCAGGTTTTCCGTGGAGCGAATGTCAAGTTAGGAAACTGGCGACAAGTCACTG
>CACZSE010000211.1 GCA_902783735.1 uncultured Lachnospiraceae bacterium | reverse complement strand
TTTGATAGTCGATGATGAAACTGAATTAGCGAAGATGACAACAGAGTATTTCTGCATGTTTGATGTTTCTACTCAGTATGTGGAAAGTGGTGAAGCGTGTTTTAAATTCTTTGAAGACAATACTGCCGATCTTGTATTACTTGATATCAATCTCGGTGATGGTTTGGGATTTGATGTCTGCAAGAAGTTAAGAGAAGATATGCAGCTTCCGATCATTTTTATCAGTGCAAGACAGAGTGATGACGATGTTCTGATAGCGCTTTCAATAGGCGGTGATGATTACGTAAAGAAACCGTACAGTCTTTCGGTATTACTTGCCAAAGTGAAAGTAAACCTCAAAAGGGTAGAACAGATAAAGAATGCAGAAGTAAAAGCAACTGCAAAGACTGATGCAGACGATATGGAAAACGATTCCGTTCAGAGTCCTTTTATTATGGATCCGTCTACCATGTCTGTTGTAATAAACGGTAACAGGATTTCGCTCAAGGCTAAAGAATATGCTCTGCTAAATTGTCTGTATATGCATCACGATACCATAGTTAAGAAAGAAGTTCTTTTTGATGAGGTCTGGGGGGATACCTTTTTCAGTGACAGTACACTCAATGTTCACATAAGAAAACTGAGGGAGAAGATAGAAAAGGATCCCAACAAGCCAAACTATATAAAGACGATCTGGGGAACCGGATATATACTGGAATTATCATGAAAAGACTGAGGCAATTATTCGTTATATTTACGATCCTCATGGTTGTCGGGCTGCTCATGTTTTACAGTATCGGAAAGAAGACGACCTATGAAAAGAGGGATATAGTTTATTACAATGATCTTTTGTATCAGGTTGAGGCAGATATAGAAGCCGGTCTGCCCGAGACGGATATAGAAGACAAATATAATTGTGTACTTGTAATGTCAAAAAAGATCAACGATCCGGAACTTGCTCCGCTTTACGCCGAAGGTGCCATCATACTTGATGTTGAGTTAAAAGGAGAATATATCGGCAAGGTCGGATGGAATGATATAAAAGGAAATTTTAACAAAGCAAGTCATGCATTTTATAAAGCCGCGCTGGTACTGTGGTTGGCAGTACTGGTAAGCGGCTATTTGTTGTTATTATATATGTACCTGGTATTCTTGATCCCCATCGAGGAACTTAAGGGATTTGCAACGGATATCGCAAAAGGAGAACTTGATAAACCATTACCTATTCGTAAAAACAGCATGTTTGGCAGTTTTATCGAAGGGTTTGATATTATGAGAGAACAGCTTAAAGCTTCGATAAACAGAGAAAGACAGGCCGAGATAGCAAGAAAGGAACTCATACAAGGGCTGAGCCACGATATAAAAACTCCTTTGGCCGTGATCAAGGCAGCATGTGAAGTCATTGAGATCAGGTTCTCAAGAAAGATCGATGAACTGTCTGATGACAACTCAAAAGAGGCAGCAGAATACAAAGATCTTGTAGATAAGGTAAGATCGGTTTCGGAAAAAGCCGATACGATAAGCTCACTGATGAGCGACGTTATGCATGCAAATCTGGAAGACCTTGAAAAGATAGATGTAACACCCAGAGAAGAGAATTCTACCATAATTGAGGAGTTTTTAAGCAATCTTTCCGATTACGGAAAGATCATTCTTGAAAATCACATCCATCCCTGCCTCGTATATATGGACAGGATCAGAATGGAGCAGGTAATAGACAATGTGGTTGGCAATTCAAACAAATACGCCGGTACGGATATAAGAGTCAGTTTTTCACAGACAGAAGAGATGCCCATGGCTGACGGTTCAAAAGCAGGCTTTATAAAGATAACCATAAAAGATAACGGACCGGGTGTAGACAGAGACGATCTCCCTCTCATAGCAGAAAAGTATTACAGGGGAAACAATGCTTCAAATCAGACCGGATATGGCCTCGGAATGTACCTTGTCAAAACCTATATGGGAAAACAGGGCGGGGGATTAGAGTATTACAATGATAACGGCTTCGTTGTGGAACTCTTACTCAGAAAGGTCTGAAGCCTGTTTATTATTCTTGAATTAATGGTATTTGTATAGTATAGTCTTGAGTAGCGTGTTTGATAAAATAAGAAATCAGAGGAAAGTATATGCTCAAGGACCGGTACAAAGCCATTCTTTTTGATCTTGACGGTACACTTCTTCCCATGGATATGGAAGTGTTCACAAACGGATACTTTAAGGAACTCTATAAGACGGTGAATCTGCCTCAGATCCCGATTCAGTCATTTGTGGATGCCATATGGAAGGGAACCTATTCCATGATGAAAAATGACGGTTCAAAAACTAATCATGATGCGTTCTGGGATACCTTTTCAAAGCTGATAGATCACGATGTTGATGATATTGACAAAAGGTGTTTGGGATTTTATGCCAATGAGTTCAGATTAAGCAAACATTATACGCAGGACAATCCTCTGGCAGTCAGAGCAGTTAAGACCGCACGCAGAAAGGCAGATAAAGTGATCCTAGCCACAAATCCCATCTTTCCGATGGTCGGGCAGGAAACAAGGCTTGGATGGATAGATCTTAAAAAAGAAGATTTTGACCTTGTTACATGCTATGAAAATGAACGCTTCTGTAAACCCAACCCCAAATATTTTGAGGCGGTCTTAAATAAAATGAGCTTGAGGCCCGACGAGTGTCTCATGATCGGCAACGATGAAAAAGAAGACATGCTCTGTGCAACAATGGCGGGAATAGATGCCTATCTGGTAGAGGATACCATGATAAGATGTGAGGAGCATCCCTGGGACGGTGAAAGGGGAAGCTTCACCGATATGTTAAAGGTTCTTGAAGGATTAAATAATTGATCTGACGGACAGCGGCTTTTATATGCCGCTGTTTCTAATGTTATATGAGGAAATAAATATGCTTCAGAGTTTTACGGTGGTAGGTACACAGGTTTTTATATTGTTCATCCTTATCGGGATCGGCTTTTTGGGTGCAAGGAAAGGAATAATACAAAAAGAGGGAGTCTCTACCATTACGGAGATCATGCTCTATATAGTTACACCCTGTGTCATCATTCACGCATTTCAACGGGATTTTGAACCATCATTGTTAAAAGGGTTTCTCATTTCGTTTATGGCAGCGGTATTGTCACACGTTTTGTGTATTTTCATGGGGAAGCTATTCATACATAACAGTGATGACGATAAGAACAGGCTGTTCAGATTCGGTGTCATTTTTTCAAACTGCGGTTTTATGTCACTTCCGCTCCTGGACGCACTGTTAGGAAGCGAAGGCGTATTCTACGGAGCGTCTTATGTAGCAGTCTTTAATCTGTTTTTGTGGTCATACGGACTTGTTATCATGGACAGGACCGGTGGAGGGTTGTCTTTAAAGAAAATAGTTTTAAACCCCGGTGTCATACCTGTCGTGATAGGATTACTGTTCTTTTTTACATCATTCAAACTGCCGGGACTTATAGCTGTTCCGGTGGAATATCTGGCGGCTTTGAACACTCCGGTCCCAATGCTTGTGATAGGTTATAATGTATCTAAGATAGATTTTAAAAAGGCAATGAGAGACAAGGATGAGTATATCATGATGCTGTTAAGACTTTTGGTATGTCCGGCTCTTATACTGACCATTCTTTATCTTGTTGGTATAAGGGGAGTATTGCTGATAGCTTGCGCTGTATCGTCATCAGCGCCTGTGGCGGCAAGCTCAACCATGTTCACCATAAAGTTTGGCGGTAACAGTGAACTGTCATCCGAGACTGTGGCCGTATCAACCCTTTTGTCCATAATTACCATGACCCTGATAGTGGGAATAGCTTTTGCCATTGCTTGAGCGGGTAAGTGCCATATGTTATAATCTGATACATATTTACGGTGGTTTATAAACGGGGGAAAGTATGTACGAATATAAACGCAGAATAGGATTCAGTGAGTGCGATGTAAACAAAACCTTTACGGTTACGGCTCTGATAGATGCATTCCAGGATTGTTCCACATTTCAGTCGGAGGATCTGGGTGTAGGATTTGATGCTCTCACTAAACGCCATGTAGTATGGGTCATCAATTATTGGGAACTGAACATAACAAGACTTCCCAAACTCTGTGAATATGTTACCGTAGGAACATATCCCTATGATTTTAAAGGATGCTTCGGTTACAGGAATTTTTATTTAAAGGATGAATCCGGAGAACTTATCGTAAAGGCCAATTCAATGTGGACCCTTATCGATACCGTTACTTTCAAGCCTTCAAAGGCACCGCAGTTCATTCGGGATGCATATGAAATGGAGCCTAAACTTGATATGGAATACAATTCCAGAAAGGTTGCCATACCGACAGGTGATGATGTTACCGAGATTAAAAGGGATCCGATCCATATTCAACTCCATCATCTCGACAGCAATCATCATGTAAACAACGGGCAGTATGTGAAACTGGCCATGACTGCAGCCGGTGAAGATGCAAACATATCATCGTTAAGAATAGATTATCGTAAACAGGCGGTACTTAATGACATTATCTCGCCGGTAGTATATAAAAAGGACAACCGCTGTGTGGTCGCTCTGTATGGTGAGGACGGAAGCATTTTTTCGGTGGCAGAGTTTTCGGAGATATAGGGAAATATAAGGTAAAGAAGAATGTTAAAACTGGGACAGAGACAGTGTCTGACGGTTGTCGAGCGAAAAGAGTTCGGTGTGTACCTGTCGGATGAAGAAAAAAAAGAAAAGGTTTTGTTACCTAAGAAGCAGGTTGATGCAGGAACAGCCATAGGTGATAAGATCGACGTGTTTTTATATAAGGATTCCGAGGACAGGATCATTGCGACCTGTACCGAACCCAAAGTCACAAAGGGAAAAGTGGCTTTGCTGGAAGTCAAAGATGTTTCAAAGATCGGTGCCTTTTTGGACTGGGGGCTGGAGAAGGATCTTTTTTTACCCTATAAGGAACAGACACAAAAGGTTTCAAAAGGGGACAGAGTATTGGTAGCGCTTTACATAGACAAAAGTGACAGACTTTGTGCGACAATGAAGGTCTATCCGTATCTTGAGACCAAAAGTGAATATAAAAAAGACGATCATGTTTCGGGAACTATCTATGAGATAAATAAAGATTTTGGCGCTTATGTAGCTGTAGACAACCGATTTTCGGCGCTTATTCCCAAAAAGGACATGCCGAACGGATTAAAAGTTGGAGATCATATAGAAGGAAGAGTTACCGGACTGAAGAAGGACGGTAAGATCGATATCAGTGTCAGAGAAAAAGCCTATATACAGATGAGTATAGATGCCGATAAGATCATGAAGTATCTCGAAGATCATGACGGTGTTATTCCTTTTAATGATAAGGCATCTCCGCAGCTCATATCCGAAGTCATGAACATGAGCAAAAATGAATTTAAGCGAGCTGTAGGAAACCTTTTGAAGGCAGGATTGATACGCATAGAAACCGACAGTATACGCAGGATTTGAAAACATGGAATACAAAAGAGTAAATTGGGGTTTTTTATTATTTCTGGTCCTGGAGATAATGATGATCGTTGGCCTCATATTCGGAGTTTTTGACGGCATCGATATAGAGGATACGCTCATAGGTACTGTCTTTTCCGAATCAACGATCTTTCTTGCACCTACGATAGTGCTTATCATGGGAAACAGAGATTGCAGTTTATCGGACAGACTGGGACTTAAGTCCATGAAGCTTTCCGTTCTGGCCATGGTTTTTTTGTATGGTATAGCGATCATGCCTTTGGGAACATTGGCAAACGGTATATCCATGCTCTGGGTGGACAACGTGGTACTTGAAGAGAGTGCATCCATACTTCAGGATAAATGGTATGTATCTTTGTTCGCTACTGCCGTCATTGCTCCGCTGGCAGAGGAATATTGCTTCAGAGCATTTATGTATAACGGATACAGACGGGACGGCGCAGGCTTTTCGGCAGTGTTTCTTTCGTCGATCGCATTTGCATTTATGCATATGAACTTCAATCAGGCCGCATATGCACTGATTGTCGGGATCGCATTTGCATTAATATATGAAGCGACAGGATCTTTTTGGTCATCGTTTTTGTGTCATTTGATGTTTAATGCTGAGAGCATCATTGTAATGTTCCTTGAAGAACATTTTTACCCGGGAACTTACGACGATCTTTCTGTAGACAGGGAAGAACTCATAAGTGAAATGCCCGAGCTGATAATCGCTGCAATAGTTGGTCTGGTATTTGCGATATGTTTTTTGTTACTTACGGCAAAACTCAGCAACAGGCAGGAAAACTTAAAGGATCTGTTCACAAAAAGAGAAGACCGGCCGAGGGTGATCACGGCACCTTTTGTGATAACGCTGATCATGCTGCTGACATACATGATCCTTTCGGAACTTTAATATGCAATAAAAAAGGAGTGTCGTAAGACACTCCCTTTTTATGTGATGGGCCTTAGCCCGAGTGTAAAGTTAGACTACCATATCAAAGTTGGAACCAACCGATGGGTTGACCGAACGTTCCATTGCCGCAGAGTCAATCATTTTTAGTAGCCCGTTGCCTGCAACTTCATTAGACTGTAAAGCCTTACTGAGCATGGCAACTTCAACTTTAGATAAGGAGTCGCTGCCCGTAACGGACATAGCTGCTGAACCTATATTGCTTATAGTCATATCAACTTACCTCCTTATTGTTATTATCGTATCCGTCGTGGTAAAAAGCGAGTCCAAAAGGAAAAAATAATGGTTTTTGTGAAAAACTACCATAAAAATGAGTGAATTACTATGGATTTTTTTGTATAAATGCTTTATTATAGGAAAAGGTATTGTGAAAATATCTATTATGAGGCATTAACTTTTGTAGAAAATAACGATTATTAAAAAGCTTTTTTCTAAGAAGCGGAGGTAGTATGGTATCTAATCAGGTATTGCAGAGCACCTTGGAGGGACTCAAGAATATTGCAAGGATTGAGCTGTGTGTATTGGATGCAGAGGGTAAAGCATACGCATTTACCAACCAGGACATGGAGAAGTACAGTCCACAGGCTGTAGAATTCGTAAGATCGCCTGCAGATTCACAGGAGATCGCCGGCTGTCAGTTTTTTAAGATATATGACGAGCAGCAGCTTGAATACATTCTTGTAGCGCAGGGAACAACAGAAGATGTTTATACCCTTGGAAAGATGGTCGCTTTCCAGATACAGAATCTTCTGGTCGCATACAAGGAAAGATTTGACAAGGACAATTTTATAAAGAACCTCCTTTTGGACAATCTTTTGCTTGTCGATATCTTCAGTCGCGCAAAAAAACTGCATATACAGTCTGATAAGTGCAGAGTTGCTATCATTATAGAAGCACGTGCCGAAAAAGAGAGCAATACTCTCGAGATCATGAGGACGTATTTCGGATCGAATAATAAGGATTTTATCACCGCTGTAGATGAAAACAGTGTCATTGTTGTCAAAGAGATAGATGAAAGCTTTACCAATGATGACATCGATAAGATATGTGAGTCATACAAAAGTCAGCTTAACGGCGAAGGCGTGGATGATATAAGGATCGCTTACGGTACCATTGTAAAGGAGATCAAGGAGGTCAGCCGTTCATACAAAGAAGCCAAGATGGCTCTCGATGTAGGAAAGATATTTTTTGATGACAGAGATATCATGGCTTACAGTGAGCTTGGTATCGGACGTCTTATCTATCAGCTTCCCATTCCGTTGTGCAAGCTGTTCATAAAAGAGATATTCGATGGTAAGAGTCCCGATGATTTTGATGAGGAAACACTTACCACCATTACCAAGTTTTTTGAAAACAGTCTCAATGTTTCAGAGACCTCAAGGCAGCTGTTCATTCACAGAAATACGCTGGTATACAGACTGGACAAGCTTCAGAAGACAACGGGACTCGATCTGAGAGTCTTTGAAGATGCGATCACATTTAAGATCGCTCTCATGGTAGTAAAGTATATGAACTATATGGAATCTCTTGAGTACTGATATAAAGATCGAAAAATCATTTAAAGGAGTTTTATTGTGGCTTTCGGTAAAAAGAAAAAAGTAAAGATCATACCTGAAGACGAGCTGATCGTGTTTGATAATGTTACCAAGACATATCAGACCGGAGCGCCCGCTCTGAACGGAGTCAGCCTGAAGGTTAAGAAGGGCGAATTTGTATTTATTGTGGGAGACAGCGGTTCCGGAAAATCTACTCTCATAAAGCTTTTGTTAAGGGAGCTTATTCCGACGGACGGCGAAATATACGTAAATGGTGTGAACCTTTCAAAACTGAGAAGAAGACAGGTTCCTAAATACAGAAGAAATCTCGGAGTTGTATTTCAGGATTTCAGACTGATCAAAAACTGGAATGTATATGAGAACGTTGCCTTTGCACAACGTATCGTACAGACGCCGAACAGACTGATAAAGAGAAATGTTCCGGCTATCCTTTCGATCGTGGGACTTGCAAGTAAATATAAGGCAAGACCGATGCAGCTGTCGGGAGGTGAGCAGCAAAGAGTTGCCATGGCAAGAGCGCTCATAAATAAGCCTCCGATCCTGTTGTGTGATGAGCCTACGGGAAATCTCGATCCGAAAAACTCCTGGGAGATCATGAAGCTTTTAGAGCAGATCAATAAGAGAGGAACTACTGTTATAGTCGTTACTCACAACAGAGAGATTGTCAATGAGATGCAAAAAAGAGTCATTACCATGAAAAAGGGTGTGATACTCAATGACGAGGAGAAGGGTGGATATATAGATGAGGATTAGTTCATTTTTTTATACGATAAAGCAGGGTATAAAGAATATTTTCCGTAATGCGGTATTCTCATTGGCATCCATCGCCACCATAGCATCCTGTCTTTTATTGTTTGGCGTTTTTTATTCGATAATAGCTAACTTTCAGAACATAGTTAAGACTGCCGAGGAAGGCGTGGCAGTCACAGTATTCTTCGATGAGGAAGTATGCGAAGATGAAGCACGCATGATGGAGATCGGTGATATCATCAATTCCAGATCTGAAGTCAGCAAGATAGTATTTGTTTCGGCCGATCAGGCATGGGAAGAATTTAAGGTAGATTATCTCGGAGAGTATGCAGAGGGCTTCACTGAGAATCCGCTCGCGGGAAGTGCAAATTATCAGATATATCTTAAAGATATCTCACAGCAGGATTCACTGGTATCGTTTTTAAAGACGATCGATGGTGTACGTGAAGTTAACTATTCGCAGGTGACGGCCGATGCGCTCAGCGGTGCGAACAACATGATCAGTTATGTTTCTGTAGGTATTATCGGTATTCTGCTGGCGGTATCCATTTTCCTTATAAGCAATACCGTTATGATCGGTATCTCTATCAGAAAGGAAGAGATCGGTATCATGAAATACATCGGCGCGACCGACTTTTTTGTAAGAGCTCCTTTCGTGGTGGAGTGTCTTATCATCGGGCTTATCGGCGCAGCCATACCGTTGGCGATCATAAATATCGGCTACGATAAACTGTTATTACTTGTGACGGAAAGATTTGATGTACTCAACAGTATTTTGAGATTTCTTCCCATACAGACCATAAATAAGACACTGATACCCATTTCGTTGGGAATCGGAGCCGGTATAGGCCTTTTGGGAAGTATAGTAACGGTAAGAAAGCATTTGAAGGTGTAACTGTACATGATAAAACGAAGACTGGCCGCTGTTTTTCTTCTGATGGCGGTGTCTGTTTCGGCTGTTTCTCCTGTAATTGGCGTATATGCAACGCAAAATGATGAATCCGAAAAATCCGAAAGCGAAGAAGTTGAAAAGGAAGATGCGGAGCACGATTACGAAGACACAAACAGAGCCAATAAGATACAGGAACTTGAAGACAGTATAAAAGAAAAAAATGAGCAGATAAAAAAAGCCGAAGAGGACAGAAAAAAGCTGAAAAGCAACATAACGGATATTCAGGGCATGGTAAATGCATTGGAAAAAGAAAAGACCGATCTTTCAAATTATGTTGCCAAGCTCGATTCGGATATGGCGTTGATCCAGGATAAGATAGATGAGCTGACCGAACTTATAGAGGAAAAAGAAGAAGAGATATCTCAGGCAGAAGCAGATCTTATGGAAGCCGAGCAGATACAGCTCGATCAGTACAATGCCATGAAGGCAAGGATCAAGTTCATGTACGAGAAGGGTGATTCATACTATCTTGAGCTTATCTTTAACGCAAAGAACTTCGGAGATATGGTCAACAAAGCAGACTATATCGAACGTCTTTCTGCCTATGATAAAAATAAACTGAAGGAATATATCGCCGACTGCGAATATGTTGAGGCATGCAAGATATCATTGGAATCCGAAAAGGAAACACTTGATGAAGCCAAAGCTCAGGTGGAAGAGGAAGAAGCAAATCTTGAGACTCTTATAGACGGAAAGAGAAAAGAAATTGATGCCAAATCCTATGATATCTCAAACAAGGAACAGGCTATCAAGGAATATGAAGCCGATCTTGCAGAACAGAATGCTATCATCCAGGCTTTGGAAGCTGCGGTAAAAGAACAGAAAAAGAAATTGCTTGAGGAAAGCGGAAACGTTATCACCTATGATGGCGGTATGTTTGCATTTCCTGCTCCAAAGTATACAAGAGTAAGTGACGACTATGGCTGGAGAACCCATCCGATATTGGGAGTTCAGCAGTTTCATAACGGCGTAGATCTTGCCGCTCCGGCCGGCTCTCCGATCGTATGCGCCTATGACGGTGAGGTTGTTGCCTCAGCGTATTCTTCCACGATGGGCAATTATGTGATGGTCAATCACGGAGACGATCTGTATACTATCTATATGCATGCCTCGGCGGTCTACGTTTCAAACGGAGACAAGGTTATCAGAGGTGAAAAGATAGCAGCGGTAGGATCTACCGGAAGATCTACGGGTAACCATCTGCATTTCAGCGTCAGATTGAACGGTGATTATGTAAGCCCGTGGAAGTATTTGGGAAAATGATGTTTTAAAACCTTTCAGGTGATCTAAATGAATGAAGATATAAAAGAAATAGAAGAAGCGGGAACTGTCGCTGCGTCTCAGGAAGATACTGAGGCGTTAAAAGTTCAAAAGAAAAGAGAGAGAAGGAAATTCTGGAGCGGTTTTATTATCGGTGTGACGGGTGTTGTGTTAGTATCCAGCCTGTTCACATGGATTTCCTTTTATAGATACAATAGGAACCGGGCCGAGGTATCATCCGAAGTACAGCTGGGGACACAAAATCAGTCCGAAACGGTTGTGGATTCTCTTACAATGGCAAAAATGACCATGATAGAGAAGCTCATAAAGAAGAATTACTATAAAGATGTTGACAATGAAAAGTTGAGAGACGGGATCTACAGAGGCATGCTCGCATCCTTGGAAGATCCGTATTCCGAATACTATTCAAAAGAGGACCTCAAGGAAGTACGAGAGAGTACAGAAGGGATCTATTATGGAATAGGAGCTTATGTCTCACTTAACAATGAACTGAATACCTGCGTTATTTCAGGCGTTATTTCAGGTACTCCGGCCGAAGAAGCCAACCTTCAGGAGGGTGACATTATCTACAAGGTAGACGGCGTTGATACAACCGGTATGACAACTTCCGAAGTAGTATCGCTTATCCGTGGAGAAGAGCTTACCACTGTTGACCTTACTTTGATACGTGACGGAGAAATAGTTGAAGTCACCGTAGAGAGAAGAAAGGTGGAATCTCCGACCGTAAAATATGAGATGATGGAAAATAACATCGGATATATTCAGATCACGGAATTTGACGACGTGACTACCGATCAGTTCACGGAAGCGATGGCTGTTTTAAAGGGACAGGGAATGAAAGGACTCATTCTTGATCTTCGGTCAAACGGAGGAGGAAATCTTTCGACATGTATAGATATAGCCAATCAGCTCCTTCCTAAAGGTCTTATAGTATATACCGAGGATAAATACGGCAAACGGGAAGAGTATACCTGTGACGGAAAGCATGAGTTTGACAAACCTCTTGTGGTACTGGTAAACGGATATTCAGCAAGCGCTTCGGAAATATTGACAGGGGCCATTAAGGATCATCGTGTCGGTACGATCATGGGAACGACCACCTATGGTAAGGGTATTGTCCAGCAGATCATGTCATTAAGAGACGGAACTGCGGTCAAGGTGACGGTGAGCAAGTATTATACACCAAAGGGACACTTTATCCATGAGACCGGTATTAAACCTGATATTGAGGTTGAATTTGATTCCGAGGCTTATAAAAAGGATAAGACCGATAATCAGCTTGAAGCAGCTAAGGAACAGATAAAGCGTCGCATAAACTGACATGAACAAACGTTCATAAAATTATAGACGCAGTAAAATAAAAATGGTACACTGACGACAGTGTACCGTTTTTATTTACCCAAATCGGACTATGGCAGGAAACTTAAACAACCTGAACTATCGTTGACCGGTATATTAACGGGGAATATAAAAATGATCTTTGCGATTGAAATCTTCCGATCGCTTTGATACAATTCAATTGCGCACACGGCTTCTTGGGACCTGACCCTTAAGAGACGATGTGTAAAATGCAGACAAAGGAGTATATTTTATGAAGAGAAGATTATTGGCAGGTATAGTATCCGTGATCCTGGTCGCTACCGGTATCAATACCGAAGCGCTCATGTCATTTGCTGCGGACAACGGATCAAATACTGCAGAGATTTCGGCGATGGGGACGCCGCAAAGCAGCATTTTAACTGAGTTTGATGAGGAATCGGATCGGGAAGTGATCACACCCGATGATGAAAAGACTCAGGAAGAAGAAATTGAAAAAACAGACGAAGAAGAGGTTTCGCTTACGACTCCCTCACCTGAAGAAGAGTTAATTGAAAAGGATGAGAATATCGATGAAGATGAACTCATCGACACTCCTGAGGTTAAGGTAACCGAGGGAGGACTCAATACCACGATCGATACGGCTATATATGATTATACGATAACTGCTGACAATACGATCAAGATCACAAAGTACAAAGGTATTGATCCGGAAGTGGTGATACCGGATGAATCTAACGGAGTGCCTGTAACAGTTATCGGAGAGAATGCATTTAAGGATAATGACACTATTACATCCGTAACACTGCCATCAGGACTTGTAGCAATAGAAGATTATGCTTTTTATGAATGCTCCAAACTTGAGAGCGTTGTCTTTAATAAAGGATTACAGACAACAGGAAAGTATTCCTTTGGATACTGTTCAAAGCTTGAGGAAGCGATCCTGCCTGTAACATTACAGAAACTTGGGGACCAGGTTTTTGCCCACTGTACATCATTGGCAAAGGTTTTTGTACCTGCAGGATTGGAAGATGTCGATCTGGCTCCCTTCAGAAACTGCTCATCCCTTAAAACTGTAGTATTTGAAGAGGGAATAACAAGACTCCCGGGAACTACAAGATCGGGGATATACAAGACAGCGGGTCTTTTCTCGGAGAGCGGAATAGAGGAAATAGTTATTCCGGATACCGTGGAAACCATCGGAGTTGACGCTTTTATGAACTGTGACAGTCTTGTAAAAGTCACATTTCCGACAAATCTTAAGACTATAGAACAAGGCGCATTCAGTGGCTGTGATGTTCTTGAAAAAGCTATCTTACCGAAGGGACTTGTATCACTTCAGACGGATGCTTTTATAGACTGTGTGTCGCTTTGTGAAGTTTTCCTGCCAAATACCATCGAAAGCTTTGGCGACAGGATTTTCCAAAACACAACGAATCTCAAGAAGATCGTATTTGAGGAAGGAACTGCAAGAATACCGGGAGGAAATCCCGTTTATGAAAACTACGGGATCTTTAAATACTGTGGGGTTGAGGAGATAACGATTCCCGAAAGTGTGACCGTGATCGACGATTGTGCCTTTGGCATGTGTGAAGAACTTAAAAAGATCACTCTTTCACCTAACATCACACGTATCGGAGAGAAAGCCTTTTTTGGCTGTAAGAAGCTTGACGGTGTTGTTCTTCCCGAAGGTATCAAAGTAATAAAAGCGGAGACCTTTATGGGATGCAGTTCACTTACAGTCATAACGATTCCCGCAAATGTTACCGAAGTCAGGACAAATGCATTTGCAAAATGTGCCTCACTGGGACAAATATATTTTCCTAAAAATGTAGAAAAGATCCATGACGGTGCTTTTAGCGGTTGTACAGCTTTAACGTTAATAGAGTTTGAGGTTCATAACCTTTATACTTCGGAACAGATCCTTGGAGAAGGAGTCTTTAAGGACTGTACTTCACTTACAAGTGTTCATCTTGGAAACAGGATAAAGAAGATACCGGCAGATACGTTTTCAGGATGTATCTCTTTAAATGAAATACAGATACCCCACGGAGTGACAACCGTTTCAAAGGGAGCCTTTGCAAAATGTCATAACCTGGAGATACTGTTTGTTCCCGCATCTGTTACTGCCTTTGGAACAACGGATACCGAATTTGAACGTTCCTACAATCATGTTCCTCTCGTGTATGTTGAAAAAGGTCCTGTAACAACAGCTGAAACGGCTGCACGTGTCATGGGATGGGATATTAAGATCGGCATCTGGAATGTCAATTACAATGAAGCCGGTAACGAATTCCCCGATAAGAACTTTAACAATGAGTTATATGCACAGGCGATCGATATAAATATCGATACAAGACTGACACTCAGAGAGATAGAGAGAATCAGTGAGCTTGATATATCCGGAAGAGATATAAAGGACGTCAAAGGTCTTGAGCTTTTGACAAGTCTTGAAAAACTGAGTGTTTCCGATAACAGCATTAATACATTCGATATTGAAGATGATGGAACAAAGAACGCTCTTTCATCACTTGCCCTTTTGAAAGACTTTGATCTTTCATCTAACCTGGTATCGATCATAGATCTGTCGGATAATAAGGCCCTTGAAAAGCTTAACCTGGACAATAACAGGATCCTTGCTCTTGATCTTAGCTCAAACAAGAAGATATATGATCTGACACTTGGAGACCAGCAGGGCGTTTGCACACTTACGTCTAACAGATACTATGAAGCGATCCTGAACCTGAAGCAAACCTACAAAGGTCAGTATGATGAGGGCGATGTATCGGATATAACAGACGAGTATCTTCTTGAGGGAGAAGAAGCCATTGCGGAAACAGAGGGAATTGTCTGGGATAAGGCATATCAGACTCCCGATGACTTTACTTACAAATACACTGTTCATTACGGAAACGGTGCCACAAGTAAGATGAATGTGGCTGTAACCCTGACAAATGCCGGATTAGATAAGGATTCTGAGCTTCTTGTGGAAGTATATCCGGACGGCAATTTCAGAACACCGCTTTTTGCGGCCCTTGATAAAAACAAAAACGAAAAGATATCCCGCACTGAAGAGCGCTCACTCGAGGAATTGAATGTTGCGCAGAGGGACATCGAAAGCCTTACCGGTATTGAGAGACTGTGGAGTCTTAAGACACTCAATGCGGAAGATAATCTTATAAGTGAAGTATCACTTTCGAATAATAAAGAACTTACGATCCTTGAAATGACAGGCAATCGACTGACATCTCTGGATCTTAAGAACAATACTAAGCTTGAAAAGATCTATGTTTCCGAAAATGCTCTTGCCGCTATTGATATATCGGCGCTTACAGCTCTTAAGAATTTCCGACCCGGAAAGCAGATCCTTGCACTTGAGGGCACGGTTGACAGGAGCACAGGCATAAGAACCATAGACATTAAGTCTTATGATGCTGCATTCAATAAGGACGGTGTCAAAGCCGGTTCTGTCGTGATAAAAGACAGCGACGGAAAAGTATTGGATGCCAAAGAATACAGTGTAGAAGTTACGGATACGGGATTTGAGGTTAACAGCGAGGCTGCCTCTGTCGGTTATAAATGGACAACCGCAAAGGGCGACATGGATGTTACCGTCAGCTTTACACCGGTAGTTGTTCCTAAGTTCGCGACAGTTTCGTTTTATATCGGTGAAACTCTTATCAAAACGGAAAAGATAAGCGAAGGCGACAATATAGCAGACATTATCCCGGCAGATGAAGATATCATAAAGGCTATTCCTCAAAATGCGGAGTTTATAGGATGGTATATTAAAGATACTGAAACGCTTTGGGATAAGAATTCCGGCGTTTATCAGGACCTCATCCTTGTTGCCGGATATGTTCTTAAGCCTGAGATAACTCCCGATCAGAAGTCGGGCAGAGAACCGGGTATCAACGCATTACTGAAAGGCTATGATGAGAAAACCGGGACTTATTTCTATGATGCATTCATGGTAAAGGGCCAGACCTATGCACTTCCTTCCGTATATGAAGCTTTAGAGCCGGGCAGTGACAGGGCAAATACTAAGATAGACTGGAAGACGACGGATAAAAAGATCATATCTGTAAGCGGAAAGTATAAGATAAGCGCAAAGAAAGATACCGGTGCAGGTGTTGTTAAGATATATGACGGAGCGACACTTGAAGAGAGCACCTATGTATACGATGTAAAAGTAGTATCTCCGTTCCTGGCAAATCCGGATAAAACTGCATATAAAAAGACGCAAACGCTGACACCCGGAAAGAAGCTGACTCTTACGGTTTCCGGTTTTGGAGCAGGGGATGTACTTGCCGATCATTACAGCGTATCGTGGTATTCTTCAAACAGCGAGATCGCTGACGTGGCTGATGGTGTTGTGACTGCCTATACCAAGGGCAGTACAAAGATCACTGCTTACGTAAACGGAAAAGCATATACCGGAACGGTAAAAGTTGCAGACATTGCGAAGGTAGATAATAAAGTAGGCGAAGAAGCCACGGTAGACCTTACGGCTTTACAGACAATAACGCTTAAATCTACCATAAAGGGCTTTAAGGCAAGTAACCTTGTATGGACGCAAATAAAAGGAGCAGATGTGGTACCTATGACAGCCTATGACAGTAAGGGTAACAAAAATCCCGCTAAGGCTGCTTACTATCAGAATAATGTGGTACGTATTTATCCCAACGGAAAGCTTATCGCTGTAGGTGTGGGAAGTACGATCATACAGACACAGGATGTAAACGGAAAAATAATGAAGGTAACGGTAAATGTATCCGAGCCTGTTGCAAATACCGTTTATCTGAATGTCGGAAAGACAAAATCGCTTAAATTCTATGGTGTTAAGGCAAATGACGGTTCTGCCGTGTGGGAAAGCTCAAACGGTCATGTAACGGGAACCGATAAGAAGACCGCAGCTGTCAAAGGTGGAAAGATAAAGGCTGTATCAGCCGGTATGTCTGTAGTAACCTGTAAATATGACTATTATAAGACCGGAAACCCGATAGCATTTAAGACTATAGTCTATGTGGATGATCCCATGATAAACACTGCAACCGAAGTGGGCACATGGAGCAAGATCAATAAAACAAGGACAACCGCAACTCTTACTCTTAAAGAGGGTGACAGTATTAAGCTCGATCTTAATACTAAATATCAGACACCGCTTTATACATGTTCAAAAGCAGATATAGCATTTGTAAACGATGGCGGATATCTGCACGCAAAAGGAAAAGGAAAAGCGAAGATCACGACTAAGATCAACGGTAAGACCCTGACCATAAATGTAGTTGTAGAAGAAAAAGCAAAACAATAATATGATAATGACGGCGATCTGTGGTACAGCCGGTACCACAGATCGTTACTTTTTACGAACATGTGTTCATAAAATTATAGACAGACACTATGTAAAATGTTATACTGTGAGGGCGTTGTAGATTGTAATGATCGAAGGATGATGATATGGATTTTAAGTTACATTCCGAGTATAAACCTACCGGCGATCAGCCTCAGGCCATAAAAGAACTTGTAGAGGGTTTTAAAGCAGGCAACCAGTTTGAGACCCTGCTCGGTGTTACCGGTTCCGGTAAGACTTTCACCATGGCCAATGTCATAGCTGCGCTCAATAAGCCGACACTTATCATATCGCATAATAAAACCCTTGCAGGGCAGCTGTACGGCGAGATGAAAGAATTCTTCCCCGAGAATGCGGTGGAGTATTTTGTGTCCTATTACGATTATTATCAGCCGGAAGCATACGTACCGTCATCGGATACTTATATTGCCAAGGATTCATCCATAAACGATGAGATAGAAAAGCTCAGACTTTCGGCAACCGCTTCTCTTTCAGAGAGAAGAGACGTGATAGTTGTCGCATCGGTAAGCTGTATATACGGTTTGGGAAGTCCGGATGAATATCATGAGATGATAGTATCGTTACGTCCGGGCATGACCAAGGAACGTGATGATGTCATACGCGAGCTTATAGCCATACAGTATGTGAGAAACGACCTGGATGTGGAAAGAGCAAGCTTCAGAGTACGAGGCGATCTTTTGGAGATCTATCCGGCTCAGGGAGGAGACGATCTTATCCGTGTTGAATTTTTCGGTGATGAGATCGACAGGATAGCCCTGGTGGATCCCCTTACCGGTAAGATGAGATCCACACTTGATCATGTTGCCATATTTCCGGCATCTCACTATGTCATTCCCATGGAGAAGATCCTGGCGGGCTGTGACAGGATAGAAGAAGAACTTAAGGAGCGTATCAGGTTTTTCAAATCGGAAGATAAACTCATAGAGGCCCAACGGATAGCCGAGAGAACAAATTATGATCTCGAGATGCTTCGTGAGACCGGGTTCTGTTCAGGAATAGAGAACTACTCCGCGCCTTTAAATAATCTTCCGCCCGGAGCAACGCCCTTGTGCCTGATGGACTATTTTGACGATGATTTTCTCATTATAGTCGATGAATCACACATGACGATCCCTCAGGTGGGAGGCATGTACGCCGGTGACAGATCGCGAAAGAGAGTACTGGTAGAATACGGATTCAGACTGCCTTCGGCACTGGATAACAGACCGCTCAATTTCGGTGAATTTGAAAATAAGATCGATCAGATGCTTTTCGTATCGGCCACTCCCGGCACATACGAAGAAGAACATGAACTGTTAAGAGCCCAGCAGGTCATCCGCCCTACCGGACTGTTGGATCCGCAGGTAAGTGTACGTCCGGTAGAAGGTCAGATAGACGATCTTCTGGGAGAGATAAAAAAAGAGACAAAGAACCATCACAAGGTTTTGGTAACAACACTTACAAAACGCATGGCGGAAGATCTTACCGATTATCTGAAGGATGTGGGCGTAAGGGTTAAATATATGCACTCGGATGTTGACACTTTGGAAAGAGCGCAGATCATTCGTGATATGAGGCTGGATGTATTTGATGTCCTTGTAGGTATCAATCTGTTAAGAGAAGGTCTGGACATACCGGAGATAACTCTCGTTGCCATTCTTGATGCCGACAAGGAAGGCTTTTTAAGATCGCAGACCTCGCTCATTCAGACAATAGGAAGGGCGGCGAGAAACAGTGAAGGTCACGTTATAATGTATGCCGATACCATGACCGATTCCATGAAATACGCCATAGAAGAAACCGACAGAAGACGTGCGATACAGATGCAATACAACGAAGAGCATGGTATCACGCCTCAGACCATACAAAAAGCAGTAAGAGATCTCATAAGCATTACCAAGGAGATCGAGCAGGAGCAGATGCGTTTTGATAAGGATCCCGAGTCTATGAGCGAGGACGAGCTTAAAAAGCTTATTGCCAAGATCGAGAAACAGATGAGAAAAGCAGCTGCGGAACTCGATTTTGAGACTGCAGCCGAGCTCAGAGACAGAATGACCGAACTGAAAAAGCATTTGCAATAGAAAACAGGAGCATATATATGAGCAGTGAAAAGACGACACCAACCCGGATATCAGCCAAAGAATATATCCGCATCAGAGGTGCCAGAGAACATAATCTGAAAAATATCAACGTAAATATACCGAGAGACAAATTTGTGGTACTCACGGGTTTGTCAGGTTCCGGTAAATCGTCACTTGCATTTGATACCATATATGCTGAGGGACAGCGCAGGTATATGGAGTCGATATCATCATATGCAAGACAGTTTCTCGGACAGATGGAAAAGCCTCAGGTAGACATGATAGAGGGACTTTCTCCGGCTATTTCCATCGACCAGAAATCTACCAACAGAAATCCACGATCAACAGTCGGAACAGTCACGGAGATTTACGATCATTTCAGATTGCTGTTTGCCAGAGTGGGGATCCCGCATTGCCCGAACTGCGGTAAAAAAATAGAAAGACAATCGGTCGATCAGATAGTGGATATTATCATGAAATACCCCGAAGGTACAAAATTTATGGTAATGGCACCTGTAGTCAGAGGGAAAAAGGGTGAACATGCCAAGGTTTTGGAAAGAGCCAGAAAGAGCGG
>CACZSE010000210.1 GCA_902783735.1 uncultured Lachnospiraceae bacterium | reverse complement strand
GACTTCTTCTGTAAGCGCAGTTTCGGTCTCGGGTTTCTCTTCAAAGACGAAATCTTCGGTCTTTGTTTCTTCAAACGCTTTAAGATCTTCTTCCGTTATCAGATGTTCATTTTCGAATTCCGCAAGAACCTGTTCGTTCTGTGCTTTTTCGATCGATCTTTCAACATCTAACTTTTGTTCGATCGCTTCCTGGAATGAGAAAGTATGATCCGTAAGATTATCATTTATATCCTCTTCAACACCGATCTTTTGTTCAACAGTTTTAACCATTGAAACATCCAGAGTCTTCTCTGCATTTTCTATCGATTCTTCCGTAGCTATCTTTTCACGGATAGCATCTTCAATAGAGAATGCATCCTTGCTCTTTTCGGCTTCAATGATCTCTTCTACTTCAAGTTTTTTCTGAAGTGCTTCTTCATATGAGAAGCCAATTTCCTTTTCGACCTCTTCGTTTTCTATCTTTTCTGTGAGAGCGTCTTCATAAGAAAAATCTTCATCGATCTTCTTATTGAGCATCTCTTCGATCGAAACCTCTTCTTCCGGTTCCTTAGACCTATCAGTATCGATATCATTTGCAGGCTCTTCTTTTGGCTCAAAGATCAGTGTTTCCCCGGGCTCATCGGTCACGACAGGAGCAGGAGCATCTTTAGGATCATCCTTCTTATCCGGCTTAATACCGTCAACTTCATTCAAGAGATTGAATACTTCTAACTCTTCTTCCTCGCCATGTTCTTCTTCAGCAATAAAATCCCAGCCTTTTCTGTCGTTTGAATGTTTTTTATTGAAATCAAAAACAAATTCGCTCTCAATATTTTCTATTTCACGTTTGGGCTCGGTGTGATGTTCTTCAAATTTAAAATCTTCCCAATTGTTTGAGCTGTCATTTGCAGATGTCTTAATCTCTTCGACTTCAAAAGAGGCTTCGGGCAAAATAGTATCTTTTGTATCTGCAACAGGTTCAATTGAATCCGATTCCTCAAATACAAATTCGTCCTTAACAGTATCTTCTTCCTTAACTTCAGTTTTCACTTCCGGTTGAGGGATATCATTTCTAACGTCTGCGGTTCTGACATCTGCGGTTTTCAGATCATCTTCAGCTGCATCGGGATTCAGATTATCAAATGCATCTATGCCCAGATCAAGATCCAGATCGGCAAAGTTGGATGCATGAGAAACATACTTTTCTTTTTTTGTCTCTTCAACGGTCTCATCCTGTGATGCGGGCTCATTGTAGAGATAACCGAAAAACGAATCTACGTATGCTTTTTGATCTTTTGAATCATTCTTCCACATATCCTCACCCTCATTTGCAGCATCCTGATCTTCAACAACAGCTTCGCTCTCTTCCCCGGACTCGGTATCATCTGCCGTTTCTTCCTCTGTACCCTCATCCTCTTCGACATCCGGAGTCGTATCATAGATTTCGGAAGATACAGCATTTACCGGTGCGACATTTGCACTGAACAGAGCTTCAAACACTGCATCATTCATGCCAAAATCGCTTGTTTTTCTGACTTCCGGCTGACTGTATTTGCTTTCTTTGGCTTCCGGCTTTTCTTCTGCGACGTTTTCCGGTACTTCACTCGGCTTTTCGTCAGATTTATCTGTTTGTTCAGGCTTGACCTCATCGGATCTTATCTCTTCCGAACCGGCTTCTTCCGTTTTGGTTTCTTCAGACTTAGCTACATCAGCCTTGGCTTCTTCAGACTTAGCTACATCAGCCTTGGCTTCTTCAGACTTAGTTACATCAGTCTTTACTTCCTCAGGCTTTGTTTCTTCAGCTTTTACTTCTTCAGCCTTTACTCCCTCGGGCTTTGTTTCCTCAGCTTTTACTTCTTCAGCCTTTTCTTCCTCAGGCTTTACTTCTTCCTTTATGGTTACTTCAGGCTTAACTTCCTCTTTCTTTTCTTCTGCAGGTTGCGTGAGCGATATCTTGGCAGCTGCCTGTGAAACAGGTTTATCATTTATACTCTCGATTACAACAGGCTGCATGTCATCCTCAAGCCTGTAGATCCTGACAGGACCTTCCGTACTACCCAGATCATACAATCCGCATCCGCCGACGATAAGAAGACAGATCGCAAAGATCATAAGATATGCAGGTTTGTTGTTGAGATAAATGAAAAACATCTGTGATACCGTCAAAACCCAATAGGGGATAATGAATTGAGCGGTGTCATCGGAATTCTTCCAATACATGACGCAGTAAAAAACGCTCAGTATGATCAGAACAAATATACCTCTTTCATCACCCAGAGCAGTTATGAATCCGGGTTTGGGTGAGTATCCGAATCTGTAGGTGAGATGCTTCATGAGCTCATCAACAAATCCAAGTATGCCGTCACCTCCAAAGATGTAGGAATAGATCACAAGAGGAACGCCAAATCCGAAAAGGTGACCGAAAATTATGCAAAATACATTTATGAGTCGGGTCGAGAGCTGCTCACTGTTACAATTCATGAGAACAGCGATCGGTATGAGAAAAACAAACACAAATATCGTGCTGTAAAGAGCGAATATCCCGCTTATCATACCGATACAGATGGAAAATACGGTCTTTATGTCAGACTGCTCATTTGAAAGCTTGTAAAGAGCACTTATGAGCATGAAAAAGCCGAACATGAATAAGATCAGGCAATCAGAACCGTCTCCTGCGATATTTCTGAAAAAATTGGGCAGGATCGCCATACCGAAAGCAACTGTCACAGACGGAAATCTTCCGAAGATCGTCTTTACCGACCACACGATCATGGCATATGCTCCGACAGAAAGTATGGTCTGTATAAGATATACAGGGAAGAATGTATTTCCGAAAACCTTAAACATGAGCGAAAGGATGGTCGCAAACAGTCCGTCTGCGGTCGATATGTCAAAAAATATCTTGCCGTCGGAACCGATCTTGGCCATCTCAGATATCGAACTCTTGACAAAATCCACATTTATGGCGTCACTTATGACCAGCAGGCGGATAACAATAAACAAAACAGACGCAACGATCATACCGATAAGATAAGTCTTATCGGGATCAATGTGTCTGTTATTATCGATAAATTTCTTTACGGTTTTATTGAGAACAAAAGCCAACCCTACGACAACCCCGCAATAAACTGCGGTGATTATCATACGGCTGACTATGTTTGATATTCCGAATTTTCTTCCAACGCATACACAGAATAATACTAGAAGTACACCTGTAAACAATGCGCACATGGCATTGCTGAATTTATTTCTGGAAACATCCATATATGCACCTGCTCCTTATATGATCAGATATTTACGCTGTCAATAGCCTGCGCAAGATCTGCGATAATATCATCCGCACTCTCTATTCCCACGCTGAGTCTTATGAACTCAGGCAGTATGCCGGCTTCTATAAGCTGTTCATCGGTCATCTGTCTGTGCGTATGGCTTGCGGGATGAAGCACGCATGTTCTCGCATCGGCAACATGGGTCACTATGCATATAAGCTTAAGATTACCCATTACCGCTTTGGAAGCCTCTCTTCCGCCCTTCATGCCAAAGGCCATTACTCCGCTTGTACCGTTCGGACAGTATTTCTTTCCGAGTTCATAATACTTATCCGATTCGAGTCCCGGATAATTTACCCAGGCAACCTTTTCATTTTCGGATAAGAATTTAGCTACCTTATATGCATTTTCAACATGCTTCGGCATGCGAAGATGCAATGTCTCAAGACCGATATTTAAATAAAACGCATTTTGAGGAGCCTGGATAGACCCAAGGTCTCTCATAAGCTGGCTGGTAGCTTTTGTTATATAAGCTGCCTTACCGAATTTCTGTGTATATATTATACCATGATATGACTCATCCGGCTTGGTAAGACCCGGATATTTGTCTGCGTATTTATCCCAGTCGAAATTGCCGCTGTCTACTATGCAGCCGCCGACACCGAGTCCGTGACCGTCCAAATATTTTGTTGTGGAATGAGTCACTATATCGGCTCCCCATTTTATGGGATTGCAGTTTATAGGTGTGGGGAATGTATTGTCTATTATGAGCGGAACACCGTGATCATGAGCAACCTTCGCAAATTTCTCAATATCAAGAACGATGCAGGAAGGATTTGCTATTGTCTCAGCGATAACACACTTGGTATTTTCTTTAAATGCTTTATTTAAGGTCTCCTCGTCATCATCGGGATGGACTATCGTGCATTCGATGCCCATCTTTTTCATTGTTGTCTGCACAAGATTGAATGTACCGCCGTATATGGGTGATGACATAACGACATGTCCGCCGCATTCACAGATATTAAATATTGCAAAGAAATTTGCGGCCTGTCCCGAACTTGTGAGCATTGCTGCATAACCGCCTTCCAGTTCACAGATCTTCTTAGCAACAAGATCGTTTGTCGGATTGGCAAGTCTTGTATAGAAATATCCGCTTTCTTCAAGATCGAACAGCCGTCCCATGGCATCGCTGTCCTCATATTTGAAGGTCGTACTCTGTACTATGGGCATGTTTCTGGGTTCGCCGTTCTTCGGCTTATATCCCGACTGTATGCAGATAGTATCTTTAGAAATGTATTCGCTCATCTGTTTTACCCCTTTATGTCGAATTGATTATTCCTGTTCTTCCCAGTTTGTATATACATCCTGAACATCGTCATCTTCATCAAGAAGATCGATTATCCTGTTTATAAGCTTAACGGTCTCGGGATCGGTCACAGACACATAATTCTGAGGGATCATGGTCACTTCACTCGAGATGTATGAGATCTTGTTCTCATCCAAAGCATTCTGAACAGCTACCAGATCGTCGGGAGCCGTTACGATCTCATATGAATCCTCTTCATCGGAAAAGTCTTCGGCGCCTGCATCAAGTGCTATCATCATGATATCATCGGCTTCTGCTTCGCAATCCTCTTTGTCGATTATGATCTGTCCCTTTTCGTCAAACATAAAAGAAACACAGCCGGGTGTTCCAATGCTTCCGCTTCCTTTTGTGAATGCGCTTCTTACATTTGCCGCCGTTCTGTTCTTATTGTCCGTAAGAGTCTTGACTATGATAGCGATACCGCTGGGGCCGTATCCTTCATATGTGATATATTCATAGTTTACATTGCCCATATCACCGCTGGCTTTTTTGATGCCTCTGTCAATGGTATCGTTGGGCATGTTGTTTGCTTTAGCCTTGGCAATTACCTGTGCAAGCTTAAAGTTGTTGTTGGGATCCGGACCGCCTTCCTTTACGGCAACAGCGATCTCTCTGCCTATAATGGTAAATATCTTTCCCTTGGCAGCATCATTTTTCTCTTTCTTATGCTTGATGTTCGCAAATTTTGAATGTCCTGACATAAAAACCTCTTTCTATATACTAAATTATTCAGCGGCCGCTCTTATAGCCTCCTGCTGTTTATTCACATCTTTTTGTCCTGTGATCAGGATCTGTTTTATCATGTTATTCTCAACCGAAAGGACCTTAAAGTCGTATCCTTTATAGTTATATTCGAATTTCTCTTTTTTATCCGGTATATGCTCAAGCTTAGATAT
>CACZSE010000209.1 GCA_902783735.1 uncultured Lachnospiraceae bacterium | reverse complement strand
TTTCTTTTACGGTATGAGGGATCCTCACATTTTCCAGTCTGTCGATATCTGCACTTCCGTCGATCATGGATCCGTCAAATTCTCTGCCAAAACCCCATCCGTTGTTTAAATATACCCTCTCTGACATTTTAACCTCCAATTTTTGTAAAACGTTTTAAAGTATCCTGATACCTCCGTATTTCCTGATCTTAAGTACCTTGCATGCACCCTCACCGAACAATCTGTCCATCCCCTTAAGATAGGTGTCCACATGTTCCTCCTTAACAAATGCCTGTATAGTCCCCGCAAAGCCTCCTCCGTGGACTCTTGATACTCCGTTATCCCTAAGAAGCGCATCACTGACCGCAAGGGCCAGGGAAACGCTCTGATCGGAAGGATCGCTGCTGCAGAAAACATTTTGCAGGTACTTAAAAGACGAATCTCCGCTTTCTTTTATGCATGAAAGAAAGGTCTTTGGATCATCCGCTCTCATTGCCTTAACACATGCTTCAACTCGCTCATTTTCCATAATGACATGTATTGCCCTGAGGATCGCTCTGTCCGAGCATGATCTTCTCAGGTCGGCAATATTCATCATTATATCTTTAAATGTGATCCCTCTTAAAACCTCTTTTCCAAAATATGCAGCTACCGATGCCATCTCCTGTGGGATCGCGGCATATTCATGAGTCAGATCTGCATGACTGCCTTTTGTATCCGTTATGCAAAGACAGTAGCCGTATCTGTTAAGATCAAAATCAATCTTTTCCACCGAATCAAAAAGAGGCTTATCAAAGTCCACATGAACAAGATTTCCTACCGAGCATGCCATCTGGTCCATAAGGCCGCAGGGTTTTCCAAAATATACATTTTCGGCATATTGTCCTATGGCTGCGATAGTTACGGCGTCTATACTCCCGTCATTAAAAAGATGAGAGATGATGGTGCCTGTGAGAACCTCAAATGCTGCAGAGGATGACAGACCCGCACCTATTAAGACATCACTTGTGATATACGCCTTAAAGCCTCCTGTCTTATATCCTTTATCTTTTACTGCTGCCAGGATTCCCTTTATGAGTGCTTCGGTTGTACCCTCTTTTGACTTTTCAAAGGCTGTGTCATCGATATCTATGCATATCTCATCGTATCCGTCGGATACGATCTTTACTGTGTCATCGTCCGATGTCCCGACTATAGCGACAGCGTCAAGATTTATCGAAGCTGCAAGTATCTCGCCCTTTTGATGATCGGTATGATTTCCGCACACCTCACTTCTCCCGGGAGCGCTGAATATGCTTACCTCACATTGTCCGTAAAGCTCAATGAATCTTTCCACGGCCTGTATATAACGGCTTCTTTGATATGAAAGAAGCTTTTCGTCAACATATACATCCTTTAACCTCTCATCGTAGCTTCCCTTCTTAAGTTCGTTTATTATCTCTTTTGTATTCATGACGTTTTTCCTTTCCCCATACTCATATTTTAGACCACAAACCGTAATACTTCCATCATTTACAAATAAAAAATCACCCGGGGAATAAAACCCCGGGTGATTCCCTGCCAAAGGCAGTTAATAAAGTATGGTCTGTGAAAAACTTCTTATAAGCTATTATTTTGTTGCATTCTTCTTTGCAGCAAGTATATCAAATACTACCGCGCCGAGGAGAACGCCGCCCTTAACAATCTTCTGCCAGTCGGCATTTACACCCATAAGTGACATACCAAGGTTGATAACACCTATAAGTGTAGCACCTACTACCATACCAAATACAGTACCGGAACCACCGTAAGCGGATACTCCACCTACTACGCAGGCTGCGATAGCATCCATTTCGTAATAGTTTCCGGCCGTTGAGTTTGCAGCCTGGAATCTGGCTACAACTATGTAAGAAGATATAACGGTAAGAACCGCCATGTTGAGGTAAGCAAAGAACATGATCTTTCTTGTATCTACACCTGAAAGTCTTGTTGCTTCTTTGTTTCCTCCGATTGTATAGAAATATCTGCCGAGCGTTGTCTTACTGGTAATAAAGTTATATATGAGAACTATAATGACAACCCATATCAAAACGGTAGGTATACCGCCTGCCAAAGCGAGCTTATATGCAAAGAGCATGATAGCTGCTACCGCAAGAACAGATTTTACTATAACCGCTGTCATAGATTCTGCTTCGTAGCCCTTCTTTACCTTATTTGCTCTGCTCATAAATGATGTAACAACTACGATCACACTTGCAATGAT
>CACZSE010000208.1 GCA_902783735.1 uncultured Lachnospiraceae bacterium | reverse complement strand
TTTCCTCATGGTCAAACTTACTACCATTTACTTGGAATTTTCAGGGTTGCATTGCTGTTTTATTGTCAAAGTTCATTGTTGTTTTGTTGCTCGCTTCATTTAGCGTGCTTGATTATATTATCACTTGCTTTTGACTTCGTCAAGCATAATTTTGATTTTTTTTCAAAAATTTTTTCAGCCATTGTTTTTGCGCATTTTTAGCAGCTCTAACAGTAAAAAATAAAGGTGATGTCTGCAAATGCAGGCTTCACCTTTTTCACCTCTTTAAGTTCGCTTTTCTAATTCAACATCAGGTTTCCCTGTCTGTCATTGTCCTTAATATCTATATATGCTCCTTCCAAAGATACATTTTCATTGACTTCAAATAAAAGGATAGTATTTACCTTTGCTCCTGCCGATACCGTATCCTTATATATAGAAAAATCATCAAGCAAAAGAGTTGAACTGCACGGTACTCTGCTTCCGTCAGACAAAACCAGATTAAATGTTGCGCTGTTGTTGAACATATCTACCTGCACATCATCTGTTGTAACATTCGAAAGTGTCATATCCGCCAATACAAGTTCCTTGCCGTTTGCGGCATCCACCGAAAATGCATAGTTTCCCGACTCAGGATAAGACTTAACCTTTCTGTATCCGTCATATTCCACACTGAGTCCTTCCATTCCCAGAAAGTTTCCGACTCCCTGTCTGTCGATCGTCTCGATTGCCTTTTGCGCACTTTCGTCCGAATCGTTCTTATCCTTATTCTTCTTATCTTTTGAAGAAGATTCTTTTTCGGCTGCTTCGGTCTTTTGCAGATATTCTTCGGCCAGACGCCTGCTTTTTTCGTCTCTTTCTCTTTGAATGCGTTCTTTTTCTTTAGCCTTTGCAAGCTGCTCTTCACTCAAAATGCCGTTTTCAAAAGAGTCGTCATATTTAAGAAGTAAACCGGCTGCATATTCGGCAACAAGTTTTTCCTCATCCGGTGTCATATCAGGTATCGCCATACCTGCACACCCCTGTAATGCCAAACCTGCCATAGCTATTGTCAATACGCAAATTATCTTCTTCATGTCTGTGCCTGCTCCATGTCAAACCAAAAACTTACACCATTCTCCAAATTCTTGACGCCGCACTGTTTGCCTATCGAATCCTGAATGGCTTTTACTATGGACAGTCCTATTCCGCTTCCGCCATAGTCTCGAGTTCTCGCTTTATCTATCTTATAAAACTTTTCAAAAAGATGTCCCAAGCTTTCTTCAGGGATGTTCTCCCCCGTATTGCTCACCCAGATCCGTACATCGGGTGTATTACATTCAAGCTTTATTTCTATCTTTTTTTCTCCGCTGCAATGAGTGATCGCATTCGACAGATAGTTGGTAAACACTTCTTCCGCCCTGAATTCGTCACCCCATACATATATCGGCATGTTTTCGTTAAATATGATATTTATATCGTTTTGTTTGATAATAAGTTCTGCTGCCTGTAAACGGTTTCTTATCATGGTAACAATATCGAATCGTTCCATGTTCACATTATCCTCGCCGAATTCAAGTTCATTCAGTGTAAGGAGTCTTTTTACCATAGTGCTCATTTTGTTCGCTTCATCCAATATGACTCCGCAATAATACTCTCTTGATTCGGGATCCTGACTGATCCCTTCCGCAAGGCCTTCTGCATATCCCTGTATGATGGAAATGGGAGTTTTAAGCTCATGCGATACATTTGACAAGAACTCGCTTCTCATCTCTTCAAGTTTTTCTTTCTTCTCAATATCCTGCATGAGTTTTACATTTGCGACTTTTAATTCGGAAATGGTATTTTCCAGCGCTTGTGACATCTTATTTATGTTGTCACCTAACAGTCCTATCTCATTTTTCTGTTTTCCGGTATATTTTGCTTCAAAATCCAAACGCCTCATTCTGTCGGATATATCCGCCAGTTCCAATATGGGTTTCGATACTTTTCGTGATAAAAGAAGGGTTATGATTATACCCAATACGATCGCTACCGCACCGACTCCGCTAAGAAACCTGTTCGTTATCCTTGCCGACTCCTCCAGTGACTGTATTGCACTTCTCATCAAAAAAATGTTTTCATCACTCAGAAATCCCCACATTTCAATGTATTCTATTCCTGTTCGAGGATCTGTTGTAATCGATAACCTGTATTTATCTGTCTGCTCAATTATCTCCTCATTCTCATTATTTCCTCCGGCAAAGATCCTGTCCCAGATCGCCAGTTTCATTGCCTCGAGGTCTTTTCCCTTGTACTTTACCGTCTGCGAATCCACGTCAACCACTATAATATCGATGTTATATCTTAATACGCTGTTATTTAACTCTTTGTCGAATTCCTCGGAATCCAACGCAGAATTCACTGTCGCCGTTTCCACACTCTGATAGGCCATTTTTATTGCTTTAAATTTGTTTCTTATGTAGAATTCTTTTAAAAAAGTAGTATTTATCAATAAGAAAAAGGCAATCGTCCCGATCATTAACGATGCAAAGATCAGTGTGAATTGCCTGCTTATGGACCACCTTGTTTTTTTACATTTACCGGCCATTTTATTTACGCCTCGAATTTGTAACCCATGCCCCAGATAGTTTTTATCAGGTCGCCCTTGGGTCCCATTTTACTTCTTAGTTTTTTTACGTGCGTATCTATGGTTCTGGCATCACCGAAATAATCATAATTCCACACGTGATTTAATATCATCTCTCTCGAAAGAGCGATTCCCTTGTTTTCAAGGAAATAAGCCAATAACTCAAATTCTTTATAGCTGAGTTCTACGTCATTTCCGTCGATTTTAACAGTATGAGCTACTTTATCTAACTTTATACCGCCTACATCAAATATCTCATCCGTGCCGCTGCCATATCGGCGAAGTATAGCCTCAACTCTGGCAACAAGTATCTTCGGGCTGAATGGTTTTGTTATATATTCATCCACTCCGAGTTCAAATCCCCTCAGTTCATCCTTTTCCTCGCTTTTTGCGGTTAACATAATAATCGGAACTTTGGAGTATTCCCGGATTGAACGACATACCTCCCATCCATCCATTACCGGCATCATTACATCAAGTATCACAAGGCCAATATCCTTTTGCTGCTTTATAAATATATCCAGAGCCTCTTCGCCGTTCGACGCCTCCAAAACCCGGTAATTCTTATTTACCAGAAAGTCTCTTACGAGCTTTCTCATCCTTTCTTCATCATCTACAATAAGGATCTTATTCGTATCCATAGGACATTTCCAATTCTCTTTCTTTTTCTCTTATTGCATTTTCCCGTTCGTCCAACTGCTGTTTCCATGCCGAATATTCATTCTCAATGGTCCTTCTGTAATTCAGTACCGTCGGACTGTCACCGGAGACACTTATTGCAAACATGACAATGATCATCACTATAAGTATCATGTTCACTATTACCAGCATCGTATTTCTTCTTTTTAACGGATCGGCCTTCTTTTTGACCTTCACCACTCTGGGCGCTTTTTCTTCATGAAGATTACTGTATATCTGATACAAAGGTATTGCACCCATGCTCTCCTGGGACACTCCCGATGCCATCAAACGCTTTTGAATATCATGAAGGTACGCATAACCGACCGGAGTTCTGAACATTTTTTTCTCTATGGCAGCTTTATATATTGCCAAAACAGTCATCGGGCTCTTATTCTCTATCTTCTTTTCTATATAACGTGCAGAGTTCAATTCCTGTTTTGCCAACTCTGTATCCTGTGCAGATCCAAAGATAAAACCGTTAACCGTATATAAATCTTCCTGTTCCCTGTTCATGAACTAACAATCCCTTTGTTTGTTGTCGCATAACCCCTGCGCTTAGGGTCTATCGTCCTTGTGGCCTTGAGATTCTGCCTTTGTTTCTCATTTACGTATTTGGATAGTATGTTTGATTCTTCCTTAAATTTACACCCGTAGATCACTCTTTTATATTCGGAATTGTCGCTTCTTACAACTGTAGCCATAAGTCTGAAACTCTTTCGGTTTTCCTCATCCGTAAAGCTTAAGGTGATGGGCATTCCCATGTTGACTTCAATATTCTCATCACAAACAAACGCTATTCCGGTTGCACTGATGTCCTTTATGGTGACTCTGTATTCATGCTTACTCTCACCCATCATCAGACTGCCGGTAACACCGATCCAGACTCTGTGAGCACCTCTTCTGTTTGTGACTCTTCCTTCTTCGCTTCGGCATTCGACCACCTGATACACGGTTCCGTCGCTTACACGATAACTTTTTATGGTCACTCCCGTGTATACGTAAACCCTGTTGTCAGCCGGACTGACCACATACATAGATAAAATGATTCCCGGGTTATCAAAGCCCACCAGCTTGTTACCCTGATAAATCGGATCGATCTTGACATTTCTACCGTCAAAATCGATCACATTTGTAGCAAATTCCATCGAACGCACTCCTCTGGCTGCTACAATCTGAACCGCCATACCCGCGGTCATTTCAGAAATTAACATATATATCCCTCTTTATGACTACCCTTTTTTAGTCAAAATTATAAAGTATATTTCGAAAGATCGGTATCGATCTCATCGGCATACTGATTCAGATTCTCAGAAATAGATGCTATGCTCTCGGTTTCCGACAAAAGATTTCTGCTTTCGGAAACAATAACATCACTAAGTCCGAGTATTTCTGATACTGTTGCGGTCTGTTCTTCGGTAATAGCCGCATTTCCAGTAGCAACATCGTATATACGTTCTACAGATTCTGCTATCTGTGTAATGCCGTCAGTTGCCTGTGTTATATCACTGTAAATCTGTTCAAATGAATCATTTGCACTGCCCATGGCCGTCACGCATTTATCCATATCATTGAGACAGATATTCGCTTTTTGGCTTATGCGTTCTATGTTATGAGTAACCTCATCCACAAGATGTTTGATTATGTCTGTAGCTTCGGTTGACTGTTTTGCTAAAGTTCCGACTTCGGTCGCAACAACTGCAAAACCTTTACCCATGTCACCGGCTCTTGCGGCTTCGATAGATGCATTGAGTGCAAGGAGGTTGGTCTGTTCGGATATTGCATTTATGGTATCGGTAATGCCGGTTATCTCAGTAACTGATTTAGCCGTATCTTCAATGATATTTACCAACTCGCTTATGTTATCATTGAGCGTAGATACTTCTTTTGTCATGTTATCCAACTGATTCTTTCCGTTTGTTGAAGATTCCACGGTCTCCGTACACAGTTCTCTGACGTTCTCGGCATCCGATGTAAGTTTACCCGATGTATCGGCCAGTTCATTAGCCGCACGTGCTATCTCCTCTATTGATCCGTTCATGTTTCCAAGAACATCATTTAACCTTTCAATAGATTCACCCTGATTCTGATTAGCACTGCTGAGAGCCTGTGATATACCAAGGCACTGTGAAGCACTTGCATTCATGTTCTTTGACATCGAGCTTAAATTTGCAAGTACTGAACGCATATTTCCAACATATTCCTTAAAGTTTTCGCTGAGAGTCGTTATCTCATTGTTTCCTTCAGGAATTATATTTACGGTAAAATCACCTCTGCTTATATCAACAATATTTGAAGATACCTTTGAAACAGGATTGATGAGCCTGTTAATAAGTGAATATAAAACAACAGCAAGTAACAGCAAAAGTACAAGTGTAACGACAAATGTAATGCCCACACTCTTTACTATGCTCTCCATGACAAATTTATACGGAACCGCACTTACTACAACCCATGATGTATCTTTTATATCTGTAGATACATACATCATTTTACCAAGAGTAGTATTTACAGTCTGAACCTTATCTGCTTCAATACTGTTTTCGGTATTAAGGCTGTCAAATACGCCGGCAAGCCCCTTCATGATCTCATTGTCACTGTCGTTCACCGTCTGCCCGACTACTTCATTAACATTACTTACCAGTATATCTTTTGTGCTCTTATTAATAATGTAGAATGTAGCTTCATCAGCACTTGATTTGAATTCATCAAGTTTCATGGCCACTTTATCGAAATTGATATCACTGCTTAAAACAGCTCCATCTTTCAATAATACGGAACATGCCAGACAGGTCTTTCCGGTAGACAAATCCACATAAGGCTGTGAAGTAAAGATATCACCGTTCTTAGCTACTGCACCCTTATACCATTCTCTGTCGGTGAATACGAAGGTATCATCGGGTATCCAGCCGGAGCCGTCAAGAAATACGGATGTATCACCGTATCCTATATAGATATCCTGAGAATCCGGGTCAACCTTTGTCAGATCCAATAACATATTTAATGTATCGCTTTCCGACATCTTTGGTGTCGAATTGTACACATTTGCTATCTGATCAACTCTGGCTTCCACTCCATTCCACCAGTTGTATATTTCAGCTGAATAAGATACCGATTCTCTCGATAGTAATGCTGCCGAAAGACTGCGTATCTTATCGGATTGTATTTTAATATTTATGGTCGTTATAACAATAACGATCACGGCAACATAAAGAACGATCCGCGTTAAAAGAAGTCTTTTTAGTGATTTTCTCTGAGTTTGCTTCATAGTTTAAACTGCCTCCTAAAAGTCGAATATCTTCCCCTTTAGATATTCAATTTCCCTTAAAACCATTCGCTATTTAGTTGTAGATAGTTTATACTTCCGTGTTACGTGATATCTTATTTCATTATTTTATCACGTTTACCATTTCAGATACAAGACTGCCGGTATCATAATATATCTTTATCGTCCAATACGGCTTCTGTCAGTTTATCCTTATCATATGTAAGTTTAAGTGAAAAGAAGGGCTGATCATCTTTCATTATCAGTCTGTTGAATATCCTGTCGCCTTCCCACACATTCAAACTGTTTATCCTGTCTTTTTCCACCCACATAAGATCGCCTTCGTTACAGTCGTGTAAACATCCCTCAAATTCTTTTGTGGTAAATATACACATATATTCCGTGTAATCGGGCTTAGAAAAAAATGTTACTATTCCTCGAAATCTCAAGCTGCCGACTTTAAGTCCCGTTTCTTCCCTGACCTCTCGTTTTGCACATTCCTCGGGGCTTTCACCGTTTTCACAGTGACCGCCTATGGCGATCCATTTGCCCTCGTTGATATCATTTTTCTTTTTTGTTCTATGGAGCATAAGATATCGCTCATTTTGTTCAATGTAGCATAGTGTAGTTATTGTCATATTTCTCCTCTCGGTGCTTCGCACCTCGGCCTTGCCGTTCGACTCACGTCTGGTCCAAAAAAATTGACGGGAGTCCCTCCGGCGGCTTTTGCCGCCTTTCAGGCCGGGCTGCGGCTCGGACGTGCCACCGGCACCTCCTCTCGGTGCTTCGCACCTCGGCCTTGCCGTTCGACTCCCGTCTGGTC
>CACZSE010000207.1 GCA_902783735.1 uncultured Lachnospiraceae bacterium | reverse complement strand
GAGCTGCTGCGATCTGCTCATCGTTCTTAAGGCTGTATGCGAACTGTGCATCATATCCGTTTGCTTCACAGAATGTAGCCTTCAGATCCTTATCGTTTGCTGTACGATATCCTGACTCATTGGGATCGTTATTGATGATACCAACCTTGATAAGTGCGCTTCCTGTATCTGCCGGAGCCTCTGCCTCTGTTTCAGCAACAACTTCTGTCTTGGTCTCTTCTGCTGCAGGTGCCGGAGCCTCTGCTGCGGGTGCCGGTGCTGAGCCGCCACATCCTACTAACAGTGTAACTGCCATTGCTACGCTCATGAATGCGCTCAATACTTTTTTCTTCATTATTTTTCCTCCCTAATAAATTAAACTAATGAAAGATTTGTAAAGGTTTGTTCAACCTTGTGATTTTAGTCTAGATTTTCCGGGTTATCTGTTCAACACTTTGAAAGCCGTCAAAAAGGGTTTCGTCATTTTATCTTTACCAATTTTTTCAAAAATATGGTATAATCTATACAAATTTTATACTTGTATTTACATTTTTACTATTTGGTACACTTTTTTATTATCAAATAACAGACACGACACTTTCCTACGATACTCGGTACGTTTTTATGCAGTGATACCATATGTGCACTTTTAATATACTGTGCGCATCCGATTTAAAATTATTACTGTGATCCGATCCAAAAATGAAAATAAAAATTGATGTTGTTGATCTGTTATTAAGATTTTTAAACCTTTTGTGAAATATGATATGACGGCAAAATATAAGCTTATTGCAACCAAGATAATTGAATATATAAACAGTGATAAATGTAAGAGTAAAAAACTTCCCACCGAAAGAGAACTGTCTCAGATATATGGAGTCAGCAGACCTACCATAAGACAGGCTCTTGATCTGCTGCTTAAAGAGAATTACATTTATAAACGTCAGGGAAGCGGTATATATGTGTCAAACAGTCTGTATTCTCTCAGAAATCATATCGTACTTTTGACCGAAAGCGAAGAAGATTACATTTTTCCCGAAATTATAAGCACTCTTACGGCTGCATTTTATGAACATGGATTTAAACTCGATGTGCATGTAACTGATGGCAGGATAGATAAAGAAAGGGAGATACTGCTTTCAGTTTTGGAATCTCCTGTTCGCGGTATCATAAGTATACCCTTTAAAAGCGCAATCCCAAATCCAAATATCATGCTCTATGGTAAGCTTTCTCAAAAGCATATCCCCACATTATTCTTTACCGACTGCTACGATGATTCATTTGCCTGTATAAGATACGATGATTTCTATGATACATACAGGCTGGTAAGCAGACTGTATACCGAATCTGATGATATCTACGGCATCTTTGTCTGTGACAGTCGCAGATCTTTGAATCGGTATCAAGGTTATATCGAAGGGTTACTGGAAAAAGGAAAGGCACCTGATGATGATCATATACTTTGGCTTACGTCCGACTGTTTTAATGAATACAGGACAACCGGACGCATCCTCAGACTAAATGATCTGTTAACGAAGCTTTCAAAAGATGTCCAAAAGAACAATTCTATAATATGTCATAATGACGAGATAGCATCTGCACTTTGTGATCTCATTAAAGATAAGGAGCTGCTGCCTCATATATACTCTTTTGATAAAAGTTATTTAAGCCGCCTTGAAGCTTATTCTTACGAATCTTTTTCATATCCCGTAAAAGAAACTGCAACCCGCAGTGTCAGACTCATGATGCAGCTTATAAACGGTGAAAAAGTTGGGGAGATCATAGTATGATCACATGAAAAGACCTACATGTTTCTGTAATCTCTTGGTGACATCCCCTGTGTCTTCTTAAACACCACGCTGAAATAATGCTGGTCCTTATAACCAACCTCAGCAGCTATCTCTCCGGTATGAAGATTTGTGGTCTTAAGAAGCTTTCTGGCCAGTTCCATACGTTTGGATGTAACATATTCAACAAAGGTCACATCCATTTCGTTTGAAAAGATCCCACTGAAATAGTTCGGAGACACATTTACATATCCTGCCACATCATTCAGAGAGAGTGTATCATCCGTAAAGTTATCTTCGATATATGTCAATGCCTTGCTTATGATCCTCTTATACTGACCCGAACTGGCTTTATCTCTGATATTGATGGCTGAAATAAGCATGTTCTTTATATAGGCCGTTATCAGATCATTATCCAGGCTCATCTCATCCAGCATGCTTATATCTGTATTTTCAAGAAAGTTTTCCTTAGTTTCCCCAAGCTCCTCAACATAGGCCAAAACCGTGAATCTGATATTTAATATCAGATAATCTCTGAACATTTTGGATCCCAACGCCGAACTTAAGCTGTCCACAAATCCTTTTGCAAATACTTCTGCTTCTTCCGCAAGACCGTTTGTAAGAAATCCTTTTATGATCTTCGGATCGATCTGTGATAATTCGGGTTCCACATAGTTTCCGCCATTCTCCGGATGATTGTTTATGGAATCTTTGGAAGAAAATACATGCTGTGAGGGCTTTAAGAATCTGTATGAAAAGACCCTGTTGACTTCTTCATAACAGTCGGGAAGCATGCTGAGTCTTTCAACGTGCTTTCCGCTTGCCACATACCAGTCGAATTCTTCACTGTATGATTCGCAGATACGTATTATATTTCCCACGCAACGGTCTCTGAGCATTTCAATGCTTGAGACATCTCCGAGTATGAGTATGCAATATGTACTGATGTTCCATCTGAATATCAGGTATTCCTTAAATCTCATGAAATATCTGATCAGCTCATCCGGATTCTCATTTATATATACAAGCACTATATCATAGGCCGGTGCGTTAAGTTCTATAGATAACTTTCCGGCTTCATCATACATTTCTTTTACGGAGAGCTTTCTGTCAAATACCTTTTCAAAAAAGTGTCTGATAGCCAGCTGCTCATATTCCTGATACTCTTCTTTAAAACGCTCAAGATAAACGTTTTGTTCCTTTTCTGACTCTATCTTTTCGGATATCTGTATCAGAACTTTTTGTAATGCGGCTCTTGTGACCGGCTTTAACAGATACTGTTCAACACCTATATCTATAGCCTGTCTGGCATATTCAAAATCATCATAGCCGCTTATTATGATGATCTTTGTGGAAGGAAACTCATTTGAAACGATCTGACTGAGTGCCAGGCCATCCATAAAAGGCATCTTTATGTCTGTTATCAGAACATCCGGTCTCGTCTTTCGAATGAGCGACAAAGCCATTTCCCCGTCGGATGCCTCTCCCACAAACACATATCCGTATTTTTCCCACGGGATGCTGTCTCTTAAGCCCTCTCTCATTATGCTTTCATCTTCTACAAGAAATACCTTTAACATATAAACCCCTGCTTTTTTAATATGCTCTGCTGTTAAGAGCATTTATTACATTGTCCTTTGTAAACACCTCTTCATCAACAAAATATTCTTTGTCGATGGTCTCTCCCCTCTCGAGCTTTCTGATAACCTCCGATACATATTCCCCCTGTATCGGATTACATTCGATATCCACATTTATGACACCGTTATATACCATGGTAAGCGCTTCATGACAAGCATCAAAGGATATGATCATAACTTCGCCGTTCACACCGGTCGTATATCCTCTTTCTCTGAGTGCCTCAACGGCCCCGAAGGTCATGTCATCATTTTGAGATACGACAACGTCTATGTCACGAAACTCCCTTAAAAGCTTTCCCATTTCCTCTTTTGCCTTGGTTGTGGTAAAATCGGCATCTACTTCGGCCAGTATGTTCCAATTGGGATGGTCGGCAGCTATCTGATGAAAGCCTTCGCTTCTTCCAATCTCGGAAGATGAACCTTCCGTACCCTTAAGAATGACTATATTTACAGGGTCATCGGCAATATTCTTTTTCTTGAGTTCACTCGCCAGCCACGTTCCGGCTTTAATGCCTTCCGCTTTCATATCCGATCCGACATGGGTCACATAGAGTGAATCGTCACTTACATTTGCCATTCTGTCCATGAGAATGACCGGTATACCGGCATCTTTTGCCTCGATCAGAACACTTTCAAATCCGTCCTCCGTTACCGGTGAGAAGACAATATAGTCTACTCGCTGGGAAATGAAACTTCTTATAGCCTTTATCTGATTCTCCTGCTTTTGTCTGGCATTACTGAATATTGCAAAGTATCCGTTTTCTCTGGACAGTGCCTTTTGGATCGAATCCGTATTGGCTGTCCTCCATACCGATTCACTTCCCAACTGGGATATTCCCACCACAATGAGCTTGTCATCCGTCATCTCCGTCTCAAAGTCTCTTGTAGGATTTAAAAAATATCCGCTAAGCTCTCCTATGATCATGATAGAACAAAGGGCTACCAGTATTATGACTGCCAATACAGGATATAGTATATGTTTACGCATCTGCTTTTTCCTCTGTGGCTTCCTTTTGAATAGCCGGTATCGTAATGGTTATGACAGTACCTTTATCTTTTTGGGAATCGATCTCCATTCCGAAGTCCGGACCAAAATGCATCTTGATACGCTCATTTACATTTGCAAGACCGAATCCGGTCTTTGTATCCTTGCACGGAGTGGTCATTTCTTCTCTGAGTTTATTGAGAGTATCTTCATCCATGCCTACACCGTCATCTTCCACCTTGAGTATGATCCTGTCATCATATTTGTTTCCCGAAACCCTGATCACACCCTTTGCTCTTTTATATTTTATCCCATGATAAAGTGAGTTTTCCACTATGGGTTGAAGTGTCATCTTCAATATGATGTATTCATAAATATCCTTGTTTATATCAATCTCATATTCTAAGATATCCTTATATCTGACCTTTTGAATATCCAGATAGCTTCGTATATGCTGCTCTTCTTCACGGATAGTGATCAGTTCTCGACCGTGACTTAAGACCAGCCTGAAAAATTCAGAGAGACTCATGACCACATCGATCGCTTCCTGCGATTTGTTACTCTCTATAAGCCAGACTATCGTATCCAAAGTATTATACAAAAAATGAGGATTTATCTGCTCCTGCAAAAGACGTAATTCCGCATTACGCATCTTTGCCTCATCTTCTTTGATGGTATCTACCATGACCTCAAGATGCTCCGACATGTCATTTACGGAATTTGCCAGGATCATGATCTCATCATCGGTAGAAATATGAGCTCTTGATTCAAAATCACCGCTGGCGATCTTATCCGTAACATCACATAATTCCTTTATGGGTTTTGTGATGTCCTTAACCATGAAGATAGCCATGACAAATGTCATGAGCACGATCACCGCACTTACCACTCCCCAGAAGACTATAAATCTGTAGACTCTTTCATGCAGCTGATTCTGAAGATTCTCTATATCCTTAGTCTGATAATAAATGAAATGCTGAATGTCTTCTTCGATCAGATCCGTCAGGATATATATATCGTTATCCAACATCTGCATGTTCTCATCGTAGTGCTCCCCGGCCTCAAGATTCTCTTTTATCGTGTCTGTTTTCATCTCGAGTGTCTGAAGATTTCTCAACAGACTCATGAGCCAGTCTCTGCTGCTGCCATCGGTCTCATCCAGAAGACGGCTAAGGTCGGTACGCATCTCATTTATCGTTGTATACGGATTTTTTAAAGAATCGTCTTCATCGATGGTATCAAAAGTAACATAGCCTACAGTCAGCTTATATAAGCTTTCGTCCATGTCTTCTTTGAAAAAGATATTATATTTGTTCGCAATCGTCATATTACTTACGATCTCTTCATACGAACGGCTGTAATTTAACAGAGAAAAAATAAGATATACCGTAATGATGACAAGCGGTATTAAAGCTACCAACACCAGTGTCAGCAGCTTTTGCTTGATAGGATATTGAATATCAGATCTTTGTTTATCAGACATACAGAGCTCCCTGTATATTTAGGTCCTAAGGATCATTCCGGCATCTTCGTCATACGTACATTTGAATCGATCGTTCTCTGAAAACCGAGCCAATCCTGGCTCGAAGAAGACTCGATCAGTTCTTTAAAGGTTTCCATCTTGGCATCCATGTTATCGGCCATGTTAAGCGCCATTGCTTCCATGAGTGCCGGTTTCTTGGGAGAACCGTATTCGTATTCACCGTGATGAGCCAATATGCAGTGCTTAAGCTCCGCTTCCAAAACTTTTGGAAATCCCGGAATGTCCTTAATCTTTTCACCGACCATTTCTGTTCCCATGACTATATGTCCCAAAAGATTTCCTTCATCGGAATAGTCATTTATGGGAAATGCTTCCAGTTCTCTTGTCTTTCCTATATCGTGACAGAGCGCAGCCGTAACAAGCAGGTCCCTTTTAAGAAGAGGATAGTGCTTTGAAAAATATTCGCACAACTGAGCAACGCTTAATGTATGTTCCAAAAGGCCGCCTACAAAACCGTGATGAACGGATTTGGCCGCCGAAGAAAATCTGAACGCTTTTATGAATTCCGTATCTTTAACAAAAAACTCATCAAGCAGCTTTTTAAGATACTCATTTTTTGTTCTGTCGATCACGGCAAGCAATTCCTTGTACATCTCATCTATATCACGAGAAGATGTTGGCAGATAGTCAGCCGGTACGTACTCTCCTTCACGGCAGACCCTAACTCTTTTTATGCTCATCTGCAAAGAGCCGTTGAACATGCTCACATCGCCCATGACATCTATATAGTCTAAGGCCTCAAAATCTGCTATGCCGGGGCTTGTCGGATCCCATACCTTTGCATCCATCACTCCGGTTTTATCCTGTAATATCAGGCTTAAGTAATTCTTTCCGTTTTTGGTCACTGCGGAAGTGCGTTGTTTGCACATGTATATATCCGATACTCTGTCTCCGTCATTTAAGTCTTTGATATATTTCATCTGTTTCTCCCATATACTTGATCTTATATCAGTTCTATTCCGTAAGTACTACAGATATTTCCATTTCTCTGTATTCCTCACCGCTGTGTCTCTTGATCGTTAACGCTATCTCATCGCCGGGGCTGTGCATGCTTACAGCTTCGGTAAATACTGTAAATGAAGTGATCTCATAACCGTCGATCTTGGTTACAACATCACCGCTCTGTATTCCTGCATGCATGGCAGCCGAATCCATATCTATCTGCAGCACATAGGCACCTACAGGTACTCCGTGAGATATGGCCTCCATTGTTACATCGGTCCCTCTTATGCCCAGATAAGCTCTTTCCTTTCCGTTGGACATTCTTTCAATGCTTCTCTTAAGATCGGAAATGCCTATGGCACATAAAGTGCTCTTATCCAGAGCAGTATTCTTTTGCCATATTATACCCAAAACCTCTCCCGACATGTTGAAGATGACACCGTTTGATGAGTCATAGCCGTTCATATCGGTGGTAAACATCTCATAGTTGTTGTCTATAAGATTTATCACATTTGCCTTAGAGGTTATCATGCCCATTTCCAATGAAACTGCGGTTCCTATGGGTCTTCCTACTGCGATCACAGGTGCCCCCAGCAATCTGTTGGTCTTCGAATTGCCCAGTTTTGCTATGCAGCTGTTATCTAAAAGTGTGGAAGTGAGTTTCTCTACCGGTACGCCGATTATGGCCAATCCCGTATTTTTGTCCGTCTGCTTGATCTGTGCTTCCGCCGTCAGCTCATTAAAAAATGTTACTTCTATATTCTCCGAATTCTTAAAGATCGAGCTGTCAGTCAGTATTAAAAGTTCTAAGCCGTTGTTGGCAACTATAAGTCCCGTGGTAACCTGCTGGCTTTCATACGCATCATTGAACCAGTCAACATCCTGCGTCAGCCCCGCTACCGTTACAATGGATTTCTGGCAGTTTCTGGAAAGATTGTATATTTCCTCATATAACTCTATCTGATCCTCTAAAAGCGTCGTGGTCTTTTCCTTTTCCTGGTATATGATCTGAGGAGGGCTCTCTTCTTCATCTTCAAGGATCATATCTTCCGGCAGGATCTCCTCTTCATCGATTGGGATCTTTACTTCATCGGCAACAGGCTCCTCTTCCGGCGTCAGCATATTGCTGAATACCGGTTCCAAAACCAAAAAAGTGATGCATGCGAGCACACCAAAAATAACAGCCATTGCCGCCGTTATGACTGTTCTCCTGAATAGCTTTTTCCTGTTTATCGGGCGAGTCTTTATGCGCTCTCGTATGAGCTCATATTCCTCCTGATCATTCATTCTGTCCATAGATTTCAGTATACTTTAGGGTATCTTTTTTGTAAATGTTTTATGAGTTCCAGTGCAATCTGTGAAGATCTCCTTTTAGCTGCATATCCGCAAAGTTTTGCTGCCTGAGCGCCTCATAAAGCACAATGGCAACGGAGTTTGAAAGATTTAAACTTCTGATACTGTCCGACATCGGTATGCGTATGCAGGTTTCTTCATGATCTACCAGTATCTCTTCAGGAATACCTGCGCTCTCTTTGCCAAACATGATATAATCATCCGGTCCAAAATCCGCTTCGGTATAGATCTTCTTTGCCTTGGTGGTGGCCATCCATATTTTTGCACCCTTATGGAGCTGT
>CACZSE010000206.1 GCA_902783735.1 uncultured Lachnospiraceae bacterium | reverse complement strand
CATCATAAGAGCGCCACATTTGCTGCACTTTACAAGTGTCGGAGCACTCATCTTCCAATTGGCTCTTCTCTTGTCTCTTCTTCCTTTTGAAGATTTATTCTTAGGACAAATTGACATGCCGTTACACCTCCTTACTTCTGCAACTTAACACCTTGACAATTATACATAGCCAAATCTGCTTTGTCAACACAATTTTTCTGATTGTGAAACATTTTTATCACACAAGCTGAGCCTGTACTGCGGTAAGAGCCACCACTCCTACAATATCTTCCCATGTACAGCCTCTCGAAAGGTCATTTACAGGTCTTGCTATGCCCTGAAGCATCGGTCCGTAAGCTTCTGCTCCGCCAAGTCTTTCAACCAGCTTATATCCGATATTGCCCGCGTCGAGGTTGGGGAAAATAAGTACATTGGCTTTTCCTGCGACTTCACTGTCGGGAGCCTTATTTTTTGCTACAGAAGGAACGATCGCCGCATCTGTCTGAAGTTCTCCGTCAAGTAACAGACTCGGATACAGTTCATGTGCTATCTCTACAGCTTTTGTAACCTTATCCACAAGTGGATGCTTTGCGCTGCCCTTTGTGGAATGGCTTAACATCGCTATGACAGGCTTACCACCAACAAGGTTTTTAAAGCTCTTTGATGAAGAATATGCGATGTGCGCCAGTTCCTCACTGGTCGGGTCCTGATTCAGACCGCAGTCCGCAAATAAAAACGTTCCGTTGTTACCGTAAGGGCTGTTTGGAACATCAAGTATGAAGAATCCGCTCACAAGTTTTACGCCAGGAGCCGTCTTGAGTATCTGAAGCGAAGGTCTCAAAACATCTGCCGTGGCATGACAGGCACCGGCCACCATACCGTCTGCATCATTTGCCTTGACCATCATGACACCGAACACCAACGGATCGTTTAAAAGCATCTCACGGGCTTTCTCGGGTGTCATCCCCTTGCTCTTTCTTGTTTCATATAAAAGATCTACATATCCGTCAAGCTTATCGGTAGTGCTTGGTTCAATGATCTCAACCTTTGTAAGATCGACCTCAAGCCAACCCGCACCATCCATGATCTTTTCCCTGTTACCGACAAGGATGATATTTGCTATTCCCTCTTCAATGATATGTGCTGCAGCGATAAGAGTTCTCTTGTCATTTGTTTCAGGCATGACAATGGTCTTAACATCTGCTCTTGCACGTTCCTTTATTTTTTCAATATATCCGGACATACCTAACCTCCAATATCTGAAAATCAACACCCCGTTCTCTTTATATAGATTTTAACTTAATCTCTTCTTGTATACAAGCAAAGACCGACAAAAAATTGTATCAAATAAGGGACAATTTATTGTTAACAAATAAATTAGGTGATATATTATTTATACGTCGACAGACGCACCATTATAAATAATGTAAAAAAGGGATGATAAATTGAAGATCACGGGAATCATATGTGAATACAATCCGTTTCATAACGGTCATAAGTATCAGATAGACAAAGTAAGAGAAGAAGGAGCGGACTACGTTATCGCCGTAATGAGCGGTGACTGGGTTCAAAGAGGCGGTCCCGCCATCATCGACAAATATTCGAGAACGACAATGGCTTTAAAAAGCGGAGTCGATCTGGTCATAGAACTGCCTGTCATCTATTCTACTGCCGCAGCCGCAGACTTTGCTTACGGAGCCGTTTCTCTTTTAAATTCCCTGGGCTGTGTTACCGAGTTAAGCTTTGGCTGTGAATCTCCTTCCGAAAAGGCATGGGATGATGTGACTTCTTTCATGCTCACGCATCAGGAGGAACTCGGCAAAGAGATCGCAGACTTCATGAAGGAAGGAAATTCCTATCCAAAGGCAAGAGAACTCGCACTCTTAAATCATTTTAACGAACACGTTGTTGAAGGGTTATGTAAACCAAATAACATCCTCGCAACCGAATACCGTAAGGCACTGCACAACTTAAACAGCCGTATCATTCCCGCTCCCATACTTCGTCAGGGCAGCAATTATTACGAAAAAGAACTGAACATCCAATCCTTCAGTTCCGCTACCGCGATCAGGGAAGCTATCCTTTCAAGCTATGATTTTGTAGTAAATGATGACTCATATGTTCACGATGATGACAGATTTACCGGAGTGAGCACCTACATGTCTTTCGTGGGTTCCACCGCAGTAAGACAGGCCATGAGCGAGCCCTTATCTCCCATCATCAATCATGTACCGTCATCGACATACGATATACTTTTGGAAAGACTCGGTAAGTCCTATCCTCTGACATCAAATAACTTCTCGCGTGAAGCAGGCTACAAGGCGATCTATGAAAAGGACAACGGATTTGAAGATTACTTCGATATAAACAAAGATCTTTCCGATAAGATCAAAAAACAGCTGGCCAACTTCCAGTCCTTTGATCAGTTCTGTTCTTTGCTAAAGTCAAAGGATGTTACATATTCAAAAGTAAGCCGATGCCTGACCCATATCCTGTTGGATATCAAAAAGGATACCTATCCCGAGGACAAAAAAGCTCCTTATGCACGTATACTCGGATTCAGAAAAGATAAAGAAGCTCTGCTTTCCATTATCGATAAGTCAACATCTATACCTCTCATAAGCAAACTTGCGGATGCGGACACCATTCTTGATGAGAATGCTATGAATATCCTTAACAAAGACATTAAGGCGGCCCACCTTTACGATTTCGTTTCTGCCTGCAAATACCAGAGCAAGGAGATCGTAAACGAGTTTACCCGCCAGATCGTGATCATATGATCTCCGGAAGAGAAGATCGTTGATATGTTTTTTGAAGACAAGCTCCCGCACGATCGGGTACCCTAGCGGTACTAAGCTCTCAGGCACTTACATGCCTGAATCGCTAAGTACCGAGACCCGATACGGTCTTAAAGACAAGATATCAACGATATTACTTTGGGGATGTGAGGAAAATAATAGTGAAAAGAAAGGGTATAACATATCAAAAGATATGTTATACCCTTTATATTTTGTCTCAAATTCTCTTATTCTCGAGGTTT
>CACZSE010000205.1 GCA_902783735.1 uncultured Lachnospiraceae bacterium | reverse complement strand
ACAGCAGTTTTCTTTATTCATTACTCATCATCCCTTTCAGTTTTTCCTTGCATCTGTAAAATGTTACGCGAGCCCAGTTTTCGCTTTTGCCAAATACCATGCCTATCTGTGCAAAGTTAAGATCAGCATAGATGCGCAGGCTTACCACTTCTTTCTCGGTTTCGGACAGTGACCGGATACATTCATAAAGTTTTTTTCGTTGAAGCTTTTCTATGGCTTCTTCCTCAACATTTGATGGATCGGCTACGCAAATTGCATACTCATCGTCGAGTGAAAAAGTGTTATTGTCTTTTCTTTTCAAATGATTGAAATATATATTCTTTGCTATGGTACATAACCAACCGAACAGACTGGCACCGTCGAACGAATCGATGTTTTTTATCGCTCTGTAAAAGGTTTCCGATACGATGTCATCGGCCGTATCCGGATCGTGACATAAAGATACCGCATACTTTTTAAGCACCACGCAGTATTTTTTATATATTTCCTCCATTTCTTTCATAGATTCTTCACTCATATAATATAAACAACTCAGGGGATGAAAACGTTACAAATAATATAATAATAAAAATTTTGATCTGATATGATTGAGCAGATATGGTGCTTGAAGGAAGATATGAAAACCGGAAATGACAGTAAAGTCATTTCCAGTAATCCAGTTCTTCTTCGTTAAGGCCGATGTCTTTTCCCATAAATACAGGGTTTTTCCCTTCTGACTTTTGCTTTTCATAATCCTTTAATACATCTATGGCAACCTTGCCTAAGATCATGCACGACGGCAGGTTTATTAAAGTCATGCCTCCCATTGTTATATCAGCCATGGCCCATGCCGCATTCATCGGAATGATGGCTCCGACAAGAACGACGAGCGCACATACTATATGAAAGATACGCATAAAGGTTTGGGAAGGTCGTTTTTTATGGTTTAAGAATATCAGCGCATTGTCCACATAGTAGAGGTTTCCTATCAGAGTGGTAAATGCGAATAAGACCATAGCTATTGTTATGAACGATGGCCCGATATTGCCGAATACCGTTGATATGGCATTCTGTACATATGCGGCGCCGGATACCGATTCGCTTCTTTCAACACCGCTTGAAAGGCACATAAGTGCTGTGGCGGTACACAAGAGCAGGGTATCTATGTATACGGAAAGAGTCTGTACCAGGCCCTGCTTTGCCGGATGAGAGACCTTTGCTGAAGCTGATGCATTTGGTGCGGAACCGACACCGGCTTCATTTGAATAAAGTCCTCTCTTTATTCCGTAGACCATGCATGAGCCTGCAACAGAACCGAAGATGGCCTTAAAGTTAAACGCATCCTCAAAGATCAGCGCGAACATATGAGGAACACTTTTTATATTACAGATGATGACTATTAAAGATATCAGCACATACGCTACGCCCATGACAGGAACAATAAGGCTGGTGAGTTTTACTATCCTCTTGCCGCCGCCAAGAAGACAATATCCTGTAAGAGCGGCAAATATCACGCCTATCACAAGAGGTGTGATACTGCTGTCATAAAATGAATATGCTTCAAAAGTAGACTGCAGATTATATGAACATAAAAGGTTGAAGCCTACCGCATAGGTCGCAATTAGAAACAGACAAAAGACGGTAGCCATTTTCGGCGCATGCAGAGCGCGCTCAATGTAATAAGCCGGGCCGCCGTAGCTTTCGGCGTTAGAATCCTTTCTTTTGTAAACCTGGGCAAGAGTGCTTTCGATGAATGCCGATGAGGCTCCTATTATGCACATTACCCACATCCAGAAGCATGCTCCGGGACCACCTAAGCATATAGCTGTGGATACTCCGATTATATTTCCGGTTCCTACACGTGAAGCGGTCGATACTAACATCGCCTGAAGGGACGAAACGTTCTTTTTATCCTCGGGAGGCTCCTTTAGAAGTCTTACCGACTCGGGAAAGAGTCTTATCTGAACCCCTTTTGTCAGTATAGTGAAGTATATGCCGGCCAGAGCCATTACTATAATGAGAATGGGATAATACATCACGCTGTCTATTTTGTCCAATATCTGAGTTATCATATGCTCCTCCAAAAATGTGATAAAAATATCTTATCAAAGATATAAGAGTATTCGCAATGAATTATTATGAAATTGTCTATAAACAGTTCCTCATCTGATGTTATAATATGCAGGCAGGACAAACGATCAGAAAGAGGTTACCATGAGAGCAGTTGTTACAAGAGTCAGTGAGGCTTCGGTTTCGATAGACGGTCGGATAAAAGGACAGATCAAAAAGGGATTTCTGATCCTTCTTGGGATACATGTGGATGATACCGAAGAAAAAGCAAGGTGGATGGCAGACAGGATCTGCGGACTGAGAGTATTTGAGGATGAGAATAAAAAGATGAATGTAAGTCCAAAGGATGCGGATGCGCAGCTTTTGATAGTCAGCCAGTTTACGTTGTATGCGGATGTATCTTCAAGACGTCCCGGCTTTACCGATGCGGCAAGACCCGATAAAGCGATACCGCTTTATGAGCTTGTGATTAAGGAATGCAGAAAGCGCGGGTTTGATGTACAGACAGGCGAATTCGGAGCGGATATGCAGGTTTCATCCGTAAATGACGGACCTGTGACCATCATCGTGGAAAAATAGAGATCATTAGGGGAAATCTTGATAAGAAAAAAGAAAATGTGTAAAATTGATGATGTGTGTATTAGGACTTTATGTCCACAAAATGTAAATAACTATTGTGAGGTTGATATGAAGATGGGAAAAGTTTACAAGAAAAGAGTTTTAGCTGCATTGCTTGCGCTTTTAATGAGCATGTCGCAGACCATGCCGGTATT
>CACZSE010000204.1 GCA_902783735.1 uncultured Lachnospiraceae bacterium | reverse complement strand
TGGTCTTTTCCATATTTCTACCCGAATCCTGATATATGTGACAATCATCATGATATGACCATTGTGATGAGCTTTCAATCTCAAAAATAGACATCTTCTTAATTAAATATATGCTTAAACCATAAAAACACGCAGATTATTAAAGAATAATATCCAATTATTTAGGAAATATTAAAAGTTATAAACCATTTATAAACAATTAGCACTCTTTGTTGACGAGTGCCAAAATAGGGTGTAAAACATAATCAGATTCCGCGATACGACGGGATCAAAAGTGTAAAAGAGGGTAGTTTAAACAAGTTAAGGAGGTAACGATTATGTTGATGCCCGGATTCTTCGGAGAAGATTTCTTCGATAATATTTTTGATGATTTCACCAGACCGGTGAAGAGTGCTGCAAAGGGTCATGGTTTTGCAAACATGCCTCAGGTCCTTCCTCAGGTACAGACCCCGTCCATGAGAACCGATATAAAGGAGACTGAAGACGGCTACGAATTCGAAATCGAATTGCCGGGATATGCCAAACAGGATATCACAGCAGAATTAAAGGATGGTTATCTTACCATTACAGCAAAGAAGGAAAGCTGCACTACAGACGCATCTGCAGATTGTGAAGATACAGTAGTTGACGGTAAGAAGTACATCAGACGCGAGAGGTATTACGGTACCTGCAAGAGAGCCTTTTATGTTGGTGATGAAGTTACACAGAACGACATAAAAGCTAAATATGACAATGGTATACTGAGTTTATTTGTGCCTAAGATCGAACCTGAAAAGGTTGAAGAAGAAAAGCAGTATATTAACATTGAAGGATGATCATCATCCGCTTTATAATTCCTTTCCCTTACTTGGCTCCCGGTTTTCCCGGGAGCCTTTTTTACATACATTAAAAAAATATGATATAATATTTCCACTTACAGTTTTTAAAGGTTTGGAGGGTTTTGTATGTATTGTATGAAATGTGGAAAGGCTATAGATGATTCTGCTGTCGTTTGTCCTTATTGCAACGCTGCGGTAGATATTGAAAAAGTTAATGAGGCCAGACAGGCACAAAGACAAAAGGACGAAGCAGTTTATAAGAGTGCTTCTTATACACAGGGACCGGCATATGATAAGCCGTCCAAAGCCCCTGTCATTGCTATTGCCTGCGTAGTTGCATTGCTGCTGATAGGCGTGGGAATAACAGCATATATTCTTAACAGACCTATTGCCAAGGTAAATAAGGCAATTGAGAAAAATGATATAGATTCGGTAAATGAATACTATGATAAGCTTTCCGATCAGGATAAAGAAGATGTAACCGGACAAATGCTCGAATTAAGCGAGCAGCTCAGGGATGATTATGTAGATAAGAAAAAGACTTATGATACTGTGGAAGACAGCTTTGATGAGCTTTCGAGAGGCGTTCTAAAAGACAATGATGTTTTTGCCGGCATAGTTTCCGAAGTTGAACGTTTAAACGAATCAAGAAATGCCTATGATGCCGCAGGCGAAGCATTCGAGAAAAAAGACTATGCAAAAGCATCCGAGTTATATGCCAAGGTTATAAAAGAGGATGAAAATTACAGTGATGCCATGGAAAAAAAGGCGCAGTGTGATGCTCTTGTGACTCCCGATGTGGTCGGTGAATGGGCATGTACCGTGGATATCGGAAATGCCATGTTAAAAACCGTAGGTATGAACGGTTCCGAAGTGGAATTTGAGTTCCCGCTGACCATGGTCCTGGAGTTTAAAGAAGACGGTACCGGTTCTCTTAAAGCAGATGAAAACGGTGTGGATGAAAAAATGAAGGATTTTGTTGAGATAGCTCTGGATGAGATCATAAGACAATATGAGCTCAATTACGGCATGTCAGAGGCAGATCTTGACAAACTGTTTAAGACAACCTACGGGAAATCCTTCAGAGCTTATATAAATGAGATGCTCGAAGAAGAGGACTTATCGCAGGTATTGGCCGAAGCAGGTGAAGATTTCACCTATGAGGTAGGATCTGAGACTGTTACCATCACATCTAATGAAAAAGATATCGATCTCGATATAAAGGACGGCAACCTGGAACTTAAGGATCTTGACTATGAGACATTTGTTGCATATTCCACACTTGGTGTAGAGTTGCCGCTGGTATTTGAAAAGAGATAGGTTTATGTCATGAAGGAGCGTAATCTTACTTTTACTATTCTTTCTGCCATAGGGATCGTGTTGATCCTCCTGGGGCATCTGGATTTTGGAGTCCTTACCCTGGGGGGACTTTTTCCGTACTATTCTTATCATGTCATGATCTTTGTTTTTGTGGCCGGATATTTTTACAAAGAAGAGGATGAAGAAAATATACCGGGCTTTTTGATCAGAAAAACAAAGAGTCTGATGCTGCCGTATTTTATATGGAATGTCATATATGGCCTTTTATGCATGTTCTTAAAGCTTTTCGGTTTTGAATTCGGGGGAAACATCTCTCTTTATAATCTCTTTGTTGCTCCGTTTATGGGAGGGCATCAGTTTGGATTGAATGCGCCTTCATGGTTTGTTCCTGCATTGTTTTTACTTGAAGTCTGCAATATTTTGGGAAGAATGGTCTTTAAGGGA
>CACZSE010000203.1 GCA_902783735.1 uncultured Lachnospiraceae bacterium | reverse complement strand
TAAGAAAAGCGGCGCAAAGGTCATCATGGTGCAGGGGACCATGTCAAATGCGGGAAAGAGCATACTTGTTGGAGGGCTTTGCAGGATCTTTTCTCAGGACGGATACAGAACAGCACCTTTTAAATCCCAAAACATGGCTTTAAATTCATATATAACATCAGAAGGCCTGGAAATGGGAAGGGCTCAGGTCATGCAGGCACAGTGTGCCAACATTGAGCCGCTGGTATGCATGAATCCTGTTTTGCTAAAGCCAACCGGAGATAAAACATCTCAGGTAATAGTGAACGGTAAAGTTGTCTCCAATATGAAAGCGGGAGAGTATTTTGAATATAAGAGTTCTTTAAAGCCTCAGATCATGGAAGCATTTAATAAGCTCTCACAAATGGTTGACATAATTGTCGTAGAGGGCGCCGGCTCACCGGTAGAGATGAATTTAAAGGATAATGATATCGTTAACATGGGACTGGCAGATATGATAGATGCACCGGTCCTTCTGGTAGGTGATATAGACAGGGGAGGAGTCTTTGCCCAGCTGGTGGGTACCATGGAACTCTTGGAAGAGCATGAGAAACTACGCATAAAGGGCCTTGTTGTAAACAAGTTCAGAGGAGATAAACAGCTGTTTGACAGCGGAATAAAGATCCTGGAGGAAAAAACAAAAACAAAGGTTATGGGAGTGATTCCCTATATTGATATTCATATTGATGATGAGGATTCTTTGACAGAAAGGTTTTATGTAAACCAAACCAAAACCTTTGATATTGCAGTCATAAAGCTTCCTCATATATCAAACTTCACTGATTTTGATGTATTTGAGCAGTTCGAAGACGTATCGGTCAGATATGTATCACAGGTGTCTGAATTATGTAAACCAGATATACTTATCATACCGGGTACCAAAACTACTGTAGACGACCTTAAATGGCTAAAAGGAAACGGCCTTGCCGACAGCATAATAGAGCTTGCAAAAAAGGATACAGTCATATTCGGAATATGTGGTGGTTATCAGATGCTGGGGCGTAAGATAGAAGACCCTGCAGGAACAGAAGGATCAAAATATGAGAACGGTCTTGGCCTTTTAAATGTGGATACGGTCATGGAAGAAGAAAAGATAAGGACTGTATTTGAAGGCAGAGTAACGGATGCTACAGGTGTTTTAAGCTCACTTAATGATATGAAGGTTAAAGGCTATGAGATACACATGGGTGTAACATCTGCTTTTGATGATATCAATGAATTTACTTCCTCAAAGACAGGATTTTGCAGGAATAATATTTACGGAACCTATATTCATGGCTTTTTTGATAAGAAGGAAATATTAAAGGGAGTTATAGAGGCAGTTTCATCAAAGAATAAAAAAAATATAACGACAGATTATGCGTTGGATAATGATGATTTTATGCAGAAGCAATATGATAAGCTGGCAGAAGTACTCAGAGAGAATATGGACATTAAAGGCATATACAGGATGATCGGTATAGATGAAGATTGAAGAGTTATGTAAACTTAAAGTAAATAAACCCGATAACGCTATATTTAATGAATCAAAGAGACGATGGGACTGTATCGCAAAACCGCTCGACGGTCTGGGAAGATTCGAAGAGATGATATGCAGGATCGCTTCCATTAAGAAAAATGCGGATGTTTCTTTAGACAAAAAAGCTCTGGTAATAATGTGTTCGGACAATGGTATCGTAAATAGAGGCGTTACACAGACAGGTCAGAGTGTTACAAAAGATGTTGCTGTTCTTATGAGCGAAAATAAGAGCAGTGTGGGCATAATGACAAAGGCTTATCCGCTGGATATATTTCCCGTGGATGTCGGCATCAATGCCGACATAAAAAAAGAGGGTCTTATAGACAGGAAGATATCGAAAGGTACAAAAGATTTTTCCCTCGAGCCGGCAATGACTAAAGATCAGTGCATGGAAGCAATATCGGCAGGGCTTGATATGGCTAACGATCTTTTTAAAAAGGGGTATGATATTATTGCGACCGGAGAGATGGGGATAGGCAATACCACAACATCAACCGCATTACTTTGTGCTCTTGCCGGTCTTAAATCGTCACAGATAACAGGCAGAGGGGCGGGATTAAGCGATAAGGGGCTTCAGTTAAAGATCAAAGTCATAGATGATGCTTTAAAAAAATATAAATTGGGATCATATGGAGATCCGGGATGTTCAAATGATAAAAAAGTCGATACTTTCAAAGCCCTTTGTGTTGTCGGAGGATACGACATCGCAGCACTTGCGGGATTATTTATCGGATGTGCTCTAAACGGACTTCCCATCATCATCGACGGAGCGATCAGTGCCGTCAGTGCGCTTACCGCTTCATATATTGTTCCCGGATGCGAAGATTACATGCTGGCTTCACATATGGGAAAAGAAAAGAGTGTGGCGGTCGTTCTTAATATTTTAGGACTTAAGGGAGTGATAGATGCGGATCTTGCGCTTGGAGAAGGAAGCGGAGCGGTAATGTTATTTCCGCTGCTCGATATGGCACATGCTCTTTATATGCACGGCACAGGTTTTAATGAAACAAAGATAGACAGTTACAAGAGGCTTTAATGATGATAAGACTTGTCATAGGAAATCCGGGGAGCGGTAAATCAAAGATAGCCGAAGATATTGTATGCGGTATGGATCTTAAGAGATACTATATCGCAACAATGAAAGTCTGCGATGAGGAAGGCAAAAAGAGGGTATTAAAACATAAAAAGAACAGAGAAGGCAAGGGGTTTATCACTCTTGAGATACCATATAAGATCGCAGATGCAAAAGATAAGATCACCGATGGTGACAGATCAGTGATCTTAATCGAGTGTATGTCCAATCTGATCGGAAATGAGATATATGATGATGACAGGACATCGAAGTTATGTAAACCATCAAAAGAGGCAGCCTCTGCAATTGAAAAACTCATCATGGATGATATTCGCATACTGAGTGAAAATGTTAAAGAGACAGTAATAGTATCAAATGAATTTGACTTTGACGGCGATGATGAGATGACACGATTTTATGTAGATATTACAGATATGATAAATGCCGGGCTTTCGGAGTTGGCAGACGAGGTTATAGATGTTCGTAAAAATTTTTAGATGGATCCTGATATCATTATCGTTATATTCAAGGATACCGGTTTTTAAATTTGATATGACAGAAGATGACATGAAGAACAGTCTGATGTTTTTCCCTTTTGTTGGAGTTATCATAGCTGCCGTTACGATCGCACTTTATCATTTCTTTGAATATGCAGGTGTGGATAATACGGTAACGGCGCTTATTTTGGTCGTCGTCCCCGTAGTGATCACAGGGGGCTTTCATCTGGACGGATTTATGGACACGGAGGATGCTCTTCGTTCTTACAGGTCAAAGGAAGATAAGCTTAAGATATTAAAGGATCCTCATATAGGAGCATTTGCGGTTATAGGTCTATTGATATGCATCATAACAGCCATCGCATCAGTTAGGCTGCTTTTGGATGCTTACGATGCAAGATTTGTTTATCTGATGGGCTGCATGTTTGTCATGAGCAGATCTTTGAGCGGTATTACTTCACTTACCATGAAAAAGGCAAAGGATGACGGGATGCTTGCAGGGGAAACAAAGAAAGCGGCGGGTTTTATCATGATATCTCAGGCGATCTGGCTTATCGTATCCGCTGTGACGGCACTGTATATCTATCCGTTTGCTTTTGTTTTTCTGAGTATATCATGTGCAGTTTGTGTATTATATTACGCGGGTATGGTAAAAAAACAGTTTGGAGGAGTCACGGGGGATACGGCAGGATATCTGGTGACTGTCATTGAGGTGAGCGCAGTCACGGTCCTTGCGATATTTTGTATTTTGACAGGATTATGATCACATGAAAAAAAAGATAGTTCTCATAAGACACGGAAAAACAAAAGGAAACGAAGAAAAGCGATATATAGGAAAAAATACCGATGAAGAGCTTTCGGATAAAGGACGAAGCGAAATATCGGATAAAGAGAAGGCTCTGCGAGATCTTGTATCGGGTGAAGCGGTCATATACAGCAGTCCGTTAAAAAGAGCTTTACAGACGGCCTCACAGATATTTTACGATAAAGATATATGCGTAATAGATGAGCTTACCGAGATGGATTTCGGCCGGTTCGAAGGTAAGAACTATGAAGAACTTAAGGATGATCCGGCTTACATGAAATGGGTTAATGAAGGCGGAAGAGAAGATTTTCCCGATGGAGAGACCATGGATGAGCTGACAAAGAGAAGCATGATCGGTTTACATAAGGTTATAAGCGGCACCGGGTATGAAAGTGTGATATTCTGTCACGGCGGAAATATCATGGCGATAATGAGTAAGCTTACCGGAAAACAGTTTTTTGATTTTCACGTAGATAATATTTGCGGATATATTTTGGAAGCACAAACAGATGATGAAAGAATACTTGATCTGTCATATTGCAGCATTGACGACAGGATATATACTTGACCTGATAGTGGGAGATCCTCACGGTATACCGCATCCTATAGTATGGATCGGAAGATTGATCGGTCTTTTGGAAAAAGGATTATTAAATAAAGCAGGCGACCGGTTAGATGACATGCAGAAAAAAAGAAGAGGAACTGCTTTGGTCATTATTGTTATGTTAACCACAGTTATGTTAACCTTCGCCGTAGTTTTCTTTTCTTATAAGCTGGATCTTTATTTTGGAGTATTCATTGAGGCCATTCTTACCTGCTATATATTGGCGGCAAAAAGTCTTACAAAGGAAAGCTATAAAGTATATGACGATCTAAAAGACGGTGATATTTTAAAAGCAGGAAAAGACCTTTCCATGATAGTAGGCAGGGATACCGATAAGTTGGATGAAGACGGGATCATAAGAGCAACGGTTGAGACCATAGCCGAAAATACCTCGGACGGAGTCATTGCCCCCTTAATATATACGGCCGTAGGAGGACCTGTCTTAGGACTTGCCTACAAAGCTGTAAATACCATGGATTCAATGCTTGGTTATCATAATGATAAATATGAATACTTTGGAAAGACGGCCGCAGTTACGGATGATGTTTTCAATTTTTTACCTTCAAGGATAAGCGCTCTGTTAATGATACTTGCAGCTTTTATCCTGTCGGTCTTTTCAAAGGAATATGATCCTTTAAACGCATTCAGGATATTTAAAAGAGACAGGAAAAATCATAAGAGTCCCAATTCGGCTCAGACAGAGAGTGTATGTGCCGGAGCTTTGGGATTAAGACTTGGCGGAGCTTCTTATTACGGAAATAAGCTTGTTGAAAAGCCATATATAGGCGATGAGATTAAAAAGACGGATATTGAAGATATACACAGAGCAGGAAGGCTGATGTTTACTACGGAAGCTGTCTGCCTTATAGTGACGATCGGAGTTTACATAATATGCCTCATGGCGGTGATATCTACACAAATAAAGTAAATATGGATTTTTCGGTCAATTTAAATCCCTTCATGTCACGGGAACTATTAAAGGAAGCAATGTTATCCGCTGCTGACAATGTCTCTTATTATCCGGATCCGGATCAGAGAGCTGTAAGGGAACTGATCGGAAGAACGGATAAGCTGCAACCGGAAAAGATCATTGCCGGCAACGGGGCAAGCGAACTGATAATGGCTGTGGTAAGAGCGGTAAGACCTGAGAACATGTTGCTCATAGAACCTTGTTTTTCAGGATACAGACATGCTTTGGCTTCTTTAAACGGATGCAGGATAAATGAATATCATCTTAAAGAAGAAGACTGCTTTTGTCTGAATGAAAAAGTGCTCGAATGCATTAAAGAAGAAACGGATATGATCTTTTTGACCGATCCGTGGAATCCCACGGGAAAGAACATAAGAGAAGATCTTTTGGAAAAAATCCTTCAAAGAGCTGAGCTTACAGACACGGCGGTCATCTTAGATCAGAGCTTTTTACTCATGTCGGATGCATGGACGAGATATTTTGATGCGGACATGCTTACGGATAAATATGAGAATCTGTATATCATAAGATCGTTTACTAAGATTTTCGCATGTCCGGGCGTTCGCATCGGATACGTAGCCGTCAATAAAAAAAATATTGAGAATGTGATCAAAAATCTTCCGGAATGGAACTTATCCGTTACGGCCGAGAGTATTGTCATGAAATGTCTGCCGCATATATGTAATGAGATATACATTAAAAGATTAAATGATCTCATAAAGGAAGAAAGAACATATATGGCAGATGAACTCAATAAGATGAATATCACC
>CACZSE010000202.1 GCA_902783735.1 uncultured Lachnospiraceae bacterium | reverse complement strand
GATCCCGAATTGCAGAAGACTGACGGCGTATTTGGCGGCGATGTTTCGAATGTTCCCGATGGCCTTTGGTACGTAGTCAGCAAGGAAGTGGCTAAACAGAGTAAAGCTACCGATGTTGTGAAGACCTATACCGGTGCAAAGATCACATTTAATGATGAGATCGAGGTATATGACGGAACCAGAAAGCTCTGGGAGAACAGAGATTATACCTTAACCTTCAAGAATAATCAGAATGTGGCTTCCAAGAATGCAGGAGCCAAAGCGCCCACCATTACAATAAAAGGTAAAGGAAACTATACAAAGACAGCTGTATTTACATTCACGATAGCTCAGGCTGATCTGAACAGTGCAGTGCTCACATCAGAAAGGGTACTTGCTGCCAATACAGGAACCAAGCTCGGAAGCATCAAGCCGGTATTCATGTATGAAGGTAAGAAGCTTGCACTTGGCAAGGATTTTGCTGTTTCATATTTGAACGGAAATGCAAATACGGTCATAGCAGCAGGAGAAAGATATCGTATAACATTAACCGGAAAAGGCAGCTTTACAAACGAGTATAAGGATTCAATCCTTGTAATGGGTCTCGATCCTAAAGCGCCTGATATTACATCTATGAGCAGAGTAAAGGTGAACATGCCTAAGGCCAAGGATCTGCCTTACTCGGCAAATGGTTATGCTGTTGAGACTCTGTTTGATAACAGTAACGGAAAAGTAGCAAAAGCTACTGTAATGAACGGAAAAGTTGCTCTTGAATACGGAAAAGACTTTACCGTATATTCACATGATGCAGATGATGCCGGAACGATAACTGATGCAGGAAAACACACTGTATTTGTATACGGTATCGGAGCTTATGCCGGAGAAAAAGCTGCTGTTCTTGAAATAAGCGGAATACCTGCAAACAAAGTTAAGATAACGGGACTTCCTACAGCTGTAGAGTATACCGGAAAAGCATATGAATTGCCCGCCGGTGTAAAACTCTTTGCTCCCGACGGAACAAGGCTTGATCCTAAAAATGATTACGATGTAGATATACATGACGGCGGAGCAACGGGTAAAGTAAATATCACATTTACATTTAAGGGAAGATATACGGGAATTGTTAAAAAGACTGTAAATGTAAAGGCAAGAAGCATTGCCGGAGCCGTCATAGATATAAAGGGAAGCGCAAAGTACAGCAAGGCCGGCGCTGTTCCGGAAGCTGTTATTGTTAAGCTCGGCGGAGAAACACTCATTGAAGGTATTGATTACACGCTTTCATATAAAAACAATACCAAGTCGGCTGTGACGGCCGTTGTGACCGCAAAGGGTATCGGCAACTATACCGGAACTGTTTCTAAAGGCTTCAGAGTCGAGAAATCGCTCATTACCGATTGCGTAACTTTAGTATCTGCAGATAAGCAGTTTAATGCAAAGGCTAAAGCCGGATACTTCAAATCCGTTCCAAAGCTTATGGATGGCGGTAAGGCTATTTCAATTGGTAAGGATGTCAATAAGTTCGATACCAAAACAGCATTCAAGTATTACTATGCCGCAAGCACAGAAGAGATACCAGATGCAACTGTTGTGCCCGCAAATACGCTGATCAAGGTAAAGGTTACGGTAACATGCGGAGCTTCAAGCCCGTATCAGGCAGGAACGTATGAACTTGTCGGATACTATAAGATGTTAGAAAAGGGTAAGGATTTAAAGGCTGCCAAGGTAAAGATCAATAACATTAACAATCTGACATTTAATAACGGCAAGCCTGTTGTTCCTCTCAAGTCTGAAGATCTTACGGTAACGGTGGGAAAAGAAAACCTTGATCCCAAGGATTATGATATCATTTCCGTAAAGAATAACCGATTCCTCGGAACGGCTACAGTGGTCATTCAGGGTAAAGGTATTTATGGCGGAACAAAGTCGTTTACGTTTAAGATAGGAGCCAGGGCTTTTAAGTAAGGCAAAGCCTTGAAAAGACACGGGATAATCTGTATCATATCAGGGGGCAGAAATGCCCCCTGATGAATGTATGAGGATCTGGAATGAAGAGAACGTGCAAACAATGCGGAAAAGAGTTTATACTGACGAAATCCGAGATCGATTTCTATAAAAGCAAGAATCTTTC
>CACZSE010000201.1 GCA_902783735.1 uncultured Lachnospiraceae bacterium | reverse complement strand
GCACTCACGGAATCCGCAAGTGCTTACTTTTACAGTACTCAGTATGACTGATCATTTAAAGAACCCGATAAGGCCGACTATGAGGATAACCATTAAAACTACAGGTACGAAGAATCTCATGTAGTTCTTTAACCAGTAAGGCATCTTTAAGCCTTTGCCGGCATTGGCTTCTTTAATGAAGCTGTCCCATCCCCAGCCACAGCGTATGGTACAGAAGAGGACGTAGACTATCGCACCTATGGGAAGTAAGAGATTGGAAACAATAAAGTCTTCCAGATCGAGTACACCGCTGCCCTCCCCAAACGGCATAAAACCGGACCATATATTGAAACCAAGCGCACAGGGGAGAGCGAGAATGAACATGCCTATACCGCATATCAGGCATGTCTTTTTTCTGCCCATACCCGTAAGCTCCATGACATTGGCAATAACGTTTTCGTATACCGCAAAGGCAGTTGAAAGAGCAGCAAAGCTCATGAAAAGGAAAAACAGGCTTCCCCAGAGTCTGCCAAGACTCATATTTGCGAATACATTCGGCATTGTTACAAATAAAAGGCTCGGACCGGCACCGACATCTATTCCGTATGAGAAGCATGCGGGGAACATGATCAGTCCGGCCGTTATGGCAACAAATGTATCGAGTATAGTTATGTTAACCGATTCACCCAGCAGGCTTCTTTCCTTGTTGATGTAGCTTCCGAATACTGCCATGGAACCGATACCGATGCTTAATGTGAAGAATGCCTGATTGAGAGCACCCATCAAAACACTTGAGAAACCTATATCGGCGGTCCTTTTAAAGTCGGGCAGAAGAAAGAAGCTTAAACCTTCTTTACTGCCTGACATAGTGAATGAGTTGATAGCCAGAACGACCATGATAAGAAGCAATGCTCCCATCATATATTTTGTTATCCTTTCAAGACCTCCCTGCAATCCTATCGCAAGGACAGTGAAGCTGATCACCACGACTACAGCCAGATAACCTATGTTGATGGCGGGAGAGGCAAGCATGGAAGAGAATTTCTCGCCGATCATATCAGGCGTTGCACCGGTAAAGTCACCGCTTGCAAATTTTACAAAATATCTGACGATCCATCCGGCAACGACCGCATAGTACATCATTAACATTATGCAGCCTATCATGCCTACCACACCGTGTATATGCCATTTGCTTTTGCCGGGCTCAAGGTCGTCATACATTCTGACGGGAGCTTTCTGCGAGGCTCGTCCTATTGCAAATTCCATTGTCATAACGGGTATTCCGAACATGATGAGCATCAAAAAGTATAGTATGAGGAATACTCCACCGCCGTACTGACCTGTTATATAGGGAAACTTCCATACATTTCCGAGTCCTATTGCACATCCTGCACTTAACAGGATGAAACCGAGCCTGCTGGCGAGCTTTTCTCTTTTTTCCATGATAAATCCTAATCCTTCTTATGATATGATAGTGACGACAAAGCGGTCCACTCCGTCTATATTATCATATCTTATCAAGGATTTGAATTTGTGTCTGTCAAATATATTCTTAGAGATCGAAAGACCCAGTCCGCTTCCGTTTTCATTTGAGCGGGTCTCATCGCCTTTGACAAAAGGCTTAAAGAGCTCTGAAGGCTTCATACCAGGAAGATTATCTGTTGTGTTTGATATTACAAACTCCTTTTTGGTACCGTTTATGTTTATCTCCCCTTTTTCATTTACATATCTGACAGCATTTGAAATGAGATTTTCAACTGCCGTTTCTATCTGCGCCCTGTTCCCTTTTACAATATACGTGCCGCTTAATGATAGTGAGACGTTTTTCTCATTTATCAAAGGCATATATTTCTCTGTCAGTTCACGTGATACTTCGATAAGATCGATCTTTTCTTTTGCCGGGCTTGAATTATCATATTCAAGCTTTAAAAGATCAAGATTATCAGTGATGAGCCTGTTCATATAGTCAGCATTTTTTAAGATGCAGTCAGCGTAATGATCCTTCTTTTCACTGTTTAGATTCTCTTTAAGATTTTCCGCATAGCCCCGCATTGCGGCAAGAGGAGACTTAAGGTCATGAGCCATGGAGTTCATGAGCGTACGTCTGTATTCATCCTGTTCATATATATGGCACAGCTTCCTGTAAGAAAATAACGTCCTTATAAGAGTAAAGATGAATATGATCACAAAGACAGGACAAAGGATCGCATTCAGTATAAAGCCGAAACTGCTGTCATAAGATGAGCGTGAAAAGCTTTCGATCATGTACGAGTTATCATTTTCATCTACATAGACACGGCTCGTGATGACAATGACAGATCCAAAAGGGGAACCGTCATAGACATGTCTTGTCAAAGTCACATCCCTGTCAAGATATGAGGTGTTTAAGCTGTCGGCGAAG
>CACZSE010000200.1 GCA_902783735.1 uncultured Lachnospiraceae bacterium | reverse complement strand
AAATTACTGTAAAAAAATCGAATTATTCCCTGCGTGACATTATGTTAACCAGCGCTAATGACAATAAAAAAGCTGCTGTTCCGGTGCTTGCCGTTGCCCACGACGAAGCATTTTGCTTTTACTACAGAGAGAATCTGAGACAGCTGCAGGATAGGGGACTGAGAATAGAATTCTTTTCACCCCTTCGGGATAAAAGGCTTCCGCAAAATTGTCGCGGTATACTTTTGGGAGGTGGTTACCCGGAATTATATCTTGATACACTCAGTAAGAACGTTTCAATGCTCGATGCCGTAAGGGATGCGATCCAAAACGGCATGCCTTCGATCGCCGAATGCGGAGGCTTCATGTATCTTCATAACAGTATTGAAGATATGCAGAATAAACCATATAAGATGGTCGGTGTCATAGACGGAACATGTCGTTACAGCTCCCGGCTTATCAGGTTTGGATATATGCAGATAGAAAGCTTTAACGGTGAGAGTCCGAGTGACTTTCAAAAGTCTGTGACCGGACTTAAAGGCCATGAGTTCCACTATTACGAGAGTAGTAGTATAATGAATTCATATAAGGCAAAAAAGGTATCGGATGGTACTGTATACGATTGCATGATATCGAATGAAAACAGTATTTGGGGTTTCCCACACTTTTATTACGGTTGTGGGAGTATAATGGCTGATATATTTGTTTCAGCTGTGAAAAAGTGAATTTGGAGGCAGAACAATAGAAAATTCCAGTCGTTTTTTTGCAAATAAACAATGTGAATATTATCCGTGTCATAAGACCGGTTCGGATATAAACTGTCTGTTTTGTTTTTGTCCGTTATATGATACGGATTGTCCGGGAAATTACAGATATGTTGACAGGGACGGAAAGAAAGTAAAAAGCTGCATTGATTGTACATTTGTGCATTTACCCGAGAATTACGATATTGTAATGGAACTGATCAGAAAGAAAAATCAATAATATTGCTGATAAGCTATATTATACATGTTGCAGGAAGGATTGACTTTTTAAGGAAAAGGAGTATTTACTTATGGGTGAGAATTATGAAGATCTGCAGGCAAAAGCGGCCATTTCTGAACTGCAAAGTTCGAATCTTACAGGAATCATATGTCAGACGATCCTGTGTACCATCATTGCACTTGCGTATGTTGTGGAAGTTATAAAGGGTAACAGGACAGTTCCCTATACAATCCTTGTTTTATTACTTTGTTTTGTCCCCGTAATATTATCCTGGATGTTTTACAAACAGAATAATGACAGCGAATTTGCTGTTATGAGAACGGTAGGGATCGGTTTTGCGTCATTATATACATTTGTTTTATTTACGGCGCAGAATAATCTGGTATTTACTTATGTCCTTCCGATGTTTCTCATCCTCATGCTCTTTAATAATATCCGGTTTGTATATATTGTCGGAATAGGAGCGATCGTTGAAAATGTTATCGCTGTAGGCATTAACGTGTTTGTAAAGAATATGGAGAGTCCTACGGATCTTGTAAGTGCCGAGATCGAAGTTTTACTTGTTCTGATGTGCGTTATCTTCTTTATAATGATCAATCGTAAGTATGCATTGTTCAGTGAAGTAAGAGCGGCCAGACTCACACTTGAAAAGAACAGAATAAATGATATCTTTGAAAAGATTCTGGGTGTATCAAGGCATATGTCGGGAAATGTTGAAGTTATGGACGGCAAGATGGTCGCTTTAAAGACTTCCATGGAACAGACACTGAATTCAATGTCTGAGGTTTCAACAGGAGCAAATGAGACTGCCGAAGCGGTTCAAAGACAGCTTTTAAAGACAGAACAGATACAGGATACTATATCCAGTGTTGAAGGTGCCGTAGATGTAATGGCACAGTATATGGAAAGATCTCATGATGCCGTATCTGAAGGAAGAAAACAGATAGAGAGCTTTACGAGTCTTGCCATGGAGGCTGAAAAAGCAGGGTCGGAAGTTGTTTCTTCTCTGGAAGCATTTACCGAATATACAAATAAGATGAATTCCATAACGGAGCTCATAAACAGTGTAGCATCACAGACAAGCCTTTTAGCATTGAATGCTTCCATTGAGGCTGCGAGAGCAGGTGAAGCGGGAAGAGGGTTTGCGGTAGTTGCTACCGAGATATCCAATCTTGCAGGTCAGACAACCAGCGCAACATCCGATATAAATGATCTTATAAGCAATATTTCGGAACAGCTTTCTACCATGGTTGAAAAGATCGACACTCTGGTTTCAACAAACAAGGTTCAGGCAAGTACGGCAAGTAAAACTGCTGAGAACTTTACTGCTATCAATGACAGCATAGATGAGATGAAAAAACAGTCTCAGGAACTCAGCAATTCGGTTGAAAGGCTTTCCGATGCCAATAAGGAGATCGTCGATTCCGTTCAGACTATTTCCGCTATCACTGAAGAGGTTAGCGCTCATGCTTCCGAAACATACAGTGCAAGCGAGATGAATCAGTCTACTCTTAACGAAGTTGAGGATCTGGTAGTTGAACTCAGTGATGATGCTGAAAGATTAAACGAAGAATAAATTATTAAAAAAGCTTCCCGTTTTTAAAACGGGAAGCTTTTTTTGTTTATTACAATCATATCTATACTTCAAGTTTAAGATCGTTTTCTTTTATCCATCCGATCTTTCTTAATATCTCTCCGAATATAAAGGTTAAGATCGCAGGAAGGACAAAGCTTACAAGTATAAGTCCAAGCCAGTCAAAGCCTGTTATGGAAGTCTTGGTTCCTGCGGCAATATCATTTAACCATCCGGTATATACGCCTATCTGACCTACAAGACCGCAGGTACCCATTCCTGAAGCTATTGCTTCGCCGTTCATCTGCATCTTGAATATGCATGTTGCGACAGGACCGGTAATGGCTGATGTAAGGATGGGGGCTATCCATATTTTGGGATTCTTTACGATATTACCCATCTGTAACATACTTGTTCCGATGCCCTGAGATACAAGACCGCCTACTTTGTTTTCTTTAAAGCTCATTACTGCAAAACCTACCATCTGAGCACAGCATCCTGCTACTGCGGCACCACCGGCAAGACCGGTCAATGACAGCGCTGCACATATCGCTGCACTGCTTATGGGAAGAGTGAGGGCTATTCCTACTATTACTGAAACAAGTATACCCATCATGAAAGGATGAAGCTCTGTAGCCCACATTATGAGTTTTCCTACCGAACTTGCGGCACTTCCGATCGCAGGTGCTATTAAAATCGCAAGAAATACTCCGATGCCTATGGTTACCAGAGGGGTGACAAGAATATCAACCTTTGTCTCTTTTGATACCATCTTACCGAATTCTGCGGCTATTATTGCTATAATGAGTACAGCTAAAGGACCGCCGGCTCCACCGAGAGCATTGGATGCGGCGCCTACAGCCAGCATAGAAAAAAGTACAAGGTTGGGGGCTTTGAGAGCATATGCGATAGCTACTGCCATTGCGGGCCCGGCTACACTTTTGGCGTATCCGCCCATATCAACAAGGGCTGTTATTCCAAGCTGCTGTCCCAGAGTTCCGATTATGGTTCCGATGAGAAGCGATGCAAACAGACCGCTTGCCATGGCGCCCAGGGCGTCGATAAAGTATCTTTTAAATGATATTTCAATGTCCTTTCTTTTCAGGAATGCTTTAAACTTTCCATCATTTGTGTTTGTCTGAGTAGTCTTTTCCATAATTTTGTCTCCTTATCATTTACCTATGGCACCTTCTGGTTCATAATCCGTAAGAGCAGCCAGGAAGCCGTGCTTATCAAGTTCGCTGTGAACCAGGTCCATGGTTTCTTTATCCTTTGTGATTATCGTGTGATAGTGATATCCGGAAGTAGTATTCATTAAGAGTGTGGATCGGCCGCTCTCTATACCTTCACAGAAAGAAGAAACATCCTTTCGGGAGGATATATTTAACTGAGCTCTTATCATCCCGTACACCCTGTGATAAATAAAAACATCCTTTACAACGGCTCCGAGATCCACAAAAAGGTTTAGTTCCTCTCTGGTGGATTCCGTGGTGTGATGTACTTTAAAGATGCATGTTATATCATTCGAATGGTCCAGGATATATCCTTTGGGAGTAGACAAAATATCGTATCCCTGTTCTTTTAAGACTCCGATATCTTTGACGATTATCTGTCTGCTTACAGCAAAATGCTCGGAAAGAGCATGGCCGGAGACAGGTTTGTCACTGCCGCTTAACAGGGAGATTATTTCATTTTGACGATTTATCGCTGACATATAAAATACCTCACTTGTTTTTGTTGTTAGAAAGGAGTATACCACAGAACATTACAGCTGTAAACCTTAGGTGTAAACTTTTTTATATTTTGATAATCTGATATAATTTTACTTGGTATGTCGACAGGAAGGCATGCCGATCATATCATATCGGAGACTGAAATATTATGGAAAAGATCATGCCCAACCGTTTAGACAGAGGGTTTTATCAATATCAGGAAGAATTTGAAAAAAAGGCCATTGAGGTTTTAAGATCCGGATGGTACATCATGGGAAAAGAGCTGGAGGCTTTTGAACGTGAATTTGCTACATATATAGGATCAAAATATTGCGTGGGACTGGCCAGCGGCCTTGATGCATTGTGGATAGCATTTCGTGCATTAAAGATATCAAAAGGCGATGAAGTGATCGTACAGGGAAATACGTATATCGCAAGTGTAATGGGAATAACATTAAACGGTGCGACTCCCGTATTTGTAGAACCCGATGAGTATTTCAATATCGATGCCGATAAGATAGAAGAAAAGATCACGTCAAAAACAAAGGCGATACTTGTCGTACACCTTTACGGACAGGCATCAAATATGTCGAAGATAAGAGCATTATGTGACAAATATGATCTTAAGCTCGTGGAGGACTGCGCACAATCGCACGGCGCTTCTTTTGATGGAAAGACTACAGGAACCTTCGGTGACATAGGTTGCTTTTCATTTTATCCTTCAAAAAATCTGGGGGCTTTCGGAGACGGCGGTGCCATTGTTACCGACAATGAAGAAATTGCAGAATTCATCCGTATTTTCAGAAATTACGGTTCAGAGAAGAGATATCACAATAAGATAGTAGGAGCCAATTCGAGACTCGATGAGATCCAGGCGGGTCTTTTAAGAGTGCGTCTGGGACATTTAAATGAAATGACGGATGAGAAGAATAAGCTTAGTTTACGTTATCTTGAAGAACTTTCAAATGATAAGATAGTGCTTCCGAAGATAAGAAAAGGAGCCACTCATATATGGCATCAATTTGTTATCAGATGTCCGTACAGAGACGAACTGATGAAATATCTCGATGAACAGGGGATCGGGACCATAATCCATTATCCGATACCTCCGCATCTGTCCGAAGCATATTCTTACCTAGGCATGAATAAGGGGGATCTGCCGATCACCGAAGAATATGCAGACACTGTTCTTTCCATACCTTTATATAACGGTATGAAAAAAGAGGAGCAGGACTACGTGATATCAAGGATAAATGCATTCTAATATCGTCGGTTCTGTGATAAAATAAATAAGTTATACATTATTACCTTACTCTGCTATTGTTACCGGGGGAGAAGATGAAGAAAAAAGCGATAAATACTGTCATAGTCATAGCTGCGGTGCTGATCTTTTTGGCTCCGTATCTTGGAGTTATCTATTATACACTTCCGCGAAACGATGAGTTTGCGTGTGCGTATGGAATAGCGATACGCGGCGGATATTCGTTATCAAACATCATAGATATCATTATCCAGAATTACATGGAGTGGGAAGGAAATTACTCGGGGATCCTCATATATACTTTGCTAAATCCCATCATCATAGGAAACAGTGATTCTACCGTACGCTTCATGAATGTCATCTGTTTTATAGGATTTGCTGTTGCATGGTCCTATATCATTTACAGATGTCTTTCATTTTTCGACATTGAAAAAAATGATAAAAGATATTTTACGCTTGCCGTTCTTATCATATCCATGAATTGCAGGTTCTTAAGAGAAACGCTGGGATGGTTTACGGGCTATATGTATTACACCATACAGCTTTTAATGGGAGTTTTGGGACTGTTCATCATATATGACATGATAAACAGAAAGGAAAAGAAAAAAAGCGATATTCTTCTTATCATCCTCTCTTGTATCCTGGAATTTCTCGGCGCGGGCGGAACGCTTCACGTTTCTGCCATTCTTTGCTGGGTAGTATTGCTTCTTCTTGTATGGGCTGTATACAGAAAAAAGGAATGGATAAAAGCAGCAATACTTTTCGGAGCGATATTTTTCTCGACCGTCCTTAATGTGGCGGCTCCGGGACACAGAGTCAGAAAAGACGGTTATGAATCGATCAGCCTTTTTAAAGGTATATATTATACGATATTTTGTGTATATAATGAGATAAAGAGGTTGAGTATCGACACCCTGTTTCCTTATATCATGCTGACATTATTTATCATACTGTTATACAGGATCAAAAAGGGAGTCGACAAGATCGAACTTCATCCGTTTGTTGTTTCATTTTGCGGTGTGGCATGCATAGTCGGATCCACATTCCCCGTATGCTACGGATACGGTAAATCCACAATGGCTTCGAGAGGATATGAGATGTTGGATCTCATGATAGTCATCTGGGGTGTGCTGTTTTTGTGCAGTGTAGTCAACTATCTTAAGCTTAAGGAAGTAGAGTTCAGTACACCAAACATACTTATGATCATAATCATGACGTTCATGATGTTCACGACAGTTGCGATAGATAATATTGAGATATCGGATGTTCCGAGTTTTCAGTGTATTTCGGGTCTTGCGGACGGAAGCATAAAAGAGTATTCGGACTATTGGCGTGACGTCCTTCATCAGGTTGAAAGATCTGAAGAAAAGGATCTTGTAATTGATGTGGACAGAGATCACCTTGAAAGAGACTGCATGATAGACAGAGTCATGATCCGGGAGGATGAGACAGACTGGGTAAATACATCCATGTCGATCTATTACGGACATGATACGGTAAAGATCCGTGTTACAGATTAAAAAGGAAATAAGAATCAGATTATGAATAAACTATCTATAGTAATTCCGGTATATTACAACGAAGATACACTGATGGATCTGTATAACGATCTTAAGAAGAAGGTTTTGCATCTTTTGGATGACTATGAGATCGTAATGGTAGATGACGGTTCTAAGGACTCTTCATGGCAGATCATGAATCAGATAAGACAGATGGACAGTACACATGTAAAATGTGTAAAGCTTTCCCGCAATTTCGGTGAACACTCTGCAATACTTGCGGGACTTAATGTCTGCACCGGAGACTGCGCTGTCACCAAACAGGCAGACATGCAGGAGGAATCGGAACTGATCTTAAGAATGTACGACAGCTGGAAGAACGGCAATAAAGTCGTACTGGCGGTAAGAGAAGACAGAGATGACGGAAAAATATATCAGATATTTGCAGGTCTTTACTATAAACTCATGAAAAAGATAGTAAATCCCGAAATGCCCAAGGGAGGATTTGACTGCTATCTTTTGGATCGTAAGGTTATAGAAGTGATAAAGATGCTTGATGAAAAGAACTCCGCACTCACACTTCAGGTTTTGTGGGTCGGATTTAAGTCAGAAAAGATCTATTTCAGTCGTAAGGCAAGGGAAAAAGGTAAAGGTCGATGGACCATGGGCAAGAAGATAAAGCTTGTTGTCGACTCTGTTATGAGTTTTTCATATTTCCCCGTAAGACTTATGTCTGTTACCGGTTTTATATTTTTCCTGGCTTCCATAGTCGGGATCATTATGTGCATCAGCGAGATAGTTGTTTCGGGAGTCAGAACCGTAGGATGGGCATCACTTATGACAGTACTCTTATTCTCAAGCGGCGTCATGATGCTGATGTTAGGCATGCTCGGTGAATATGTCTGGAGAGCGTTGGATGCCAGCAGTAACAGACCTCCTTTTTTGATAGAAGATGTGGTAAGTGGAGAAGACGATACTTCAAAGGAAGAATAACATGAAGAAGATCGATGATATGTACAAGATCATAGAGTTTGACGAACTCGGTGATGAAAGAGGAAACCTGGTTGTTGCCGAAGGCGAGAGCGAACTTGTTCCCTTTGCCATAAACAGGATCTTTTATATATACGGTTCGGACTCGCAGGTAGTCAGAGGACAACATGCAAATATAAAGACCAGATTTATACTTATTAATGTCAGCGGTACAAGTAAGGTTAAACTGGATAATGGTGAAGAGACCAGGATAGTTGAGTTAAACAAACCAAAGATGGGGCTGTATATAGATACCATGCTCTGGAAGGATATGTATGATTTCAGTCCCGACTCGGTACTGCTTGTTCTGGCCAGCGAGCATTATGATGCACAGGAGTACATAAGAGATTACGACGAATATCTTAAGATACTGTCAGATAAGCGGCGTACCGGAGAGTTATGAAAGAACAGTATTCATGGTCTGTGGACAATATAAAATATGGTCGTGGTGATATAGTTAACATAGGATGTAATGACTGTAACGGCTGCTGCAGTTGCTGTTACGGTATGGGAGATACGATAATCCAGGATCCTTACGATCTTTTCAATTTTTGCTCTCACATGAGAGTTGCAGGCGGGCAGAGGGTTACATTTGAACTGCTCATATCCGAGGACGGTCCATGGGAATTATCTTATCAGGATGGTGTTACGCTTCCAAACATAAAGATGGTGGAGGATGGGCACTGTCCTTTTCTGGGTGAGAACGGAAGATGTTCCATTCACCCCATAAGAAGCGGCCTTTGCAGGTTATTTCCTCTTGCAAGAGTATTTGAACCGGACAAAACACTGTCGTATTTAATTCTGAATAGTGAGCTTGGCTGTAAGAAGTTAAAAAACGGAGCCGATCCCGTACTTATCAGTAACTGGATCGGGATAGAGGATTTGGAGCAATACGAATCATTTCAGATAAACTGGCATGATATCAAACTCAGGGTAAGTGAGCTTTGCGCTAAACTATCACTGGACAGAGCACAAAAGCTGCGTCAACAGTTGCTTGATACGTTTTATATGAAGTCCTATGACAGAGATTTCTATGAAGATTTTAACAGACGATCAAAGGTCTTCAATGAGATCGTCGAAGATTTCACCAAGTGAGAAAATGGCTGACATCTACATACTTTGTGACAATGATGAATATAAAGAAAAAAGTATCGGGCTTTCGGATATACTTGGTATAAGATGCGTTTACGACAACGTAAAGACAGGCCCTGAAAGTCTTATCTTACATTACGGATCCGATGGGCTTTCATTAACCGGTGACGGTATGACTCTGCGGGCAGATTTTAGTGATATGACAGACAGGTTACGACCGGATCGTGTAAAGGGAGAGATGATCAATAAGGCCGTAGGGTTAAAATACCTTAAGGATGATCCTCTCATTATGGATGCTACCGCAGGCTTTGGCGAAGATTCGATCCTGATGGCGGCAGCGGGCTTTAGGGTCGTTATGTTTGAAAGGAACATGATAATTGCCATGCTCTTAAAGGACGCACTGATAAGAGCGAAAACAGTAGAAGAGTTGTCGGATATAACAACACGTCTGCAATTAAGATGCGGGGACAGCATAGAGGCTATGAACGATAAGCTGATACAGCCTGATGTGATCTATCTCGATCCCATGTTTCCGCAGAGAAACAAGAGCGGACTGATCAAAAAGAAATTTCAGCTTTTACAAAAACTTGAAAACCCGTGCGATGAAGAAGAGGATCTTTTTGATGCAGCCTGCAGGCTTAACCCTTCAAAGATAATAGTAAAAAGACCTTTGAAAGGAAATGTGCTTGCTTTTAGGAAACCGGGTTATTGTATCAAGGGAAGTACAGTCAGATATGACTGTTATGTATTATGAGGGCTAACGTGAATAAAAAGAAAAGAAAAAAAGGAAGGATCATCTTTAATATACTGATCTTTTTTTTGTTTTTGACCGTATTGGGAATGGGGATCTTTTCTCATTTTTTCTTAAACAGATTAATACTGATCGGTGAGTGGGACAGAAATATCGATGTCACTGATATTGTTAAAGATAACATATATACATATCTTGGCAGCAGCAATATTCCGGAGGGATTTAATCTTGATGAATATGTTCCAAAGATCGAGATCAAAAGCAGGCTCACTATAACCGGCGACGGCAGATTTGAAGAAAAGATCGATGATTCATCCTATTACGATGCTCAAAGAAAAGCTGCCGGGGCTTTATCAAAGGCAGTCATTGAAGTACTGAATAACAAGATAGATGAGGTTTACATAAATACGGACGTTTCAACCGAAGAGCTTATCGGTCAGGCTACGGGCATGAAGATGAATGATTATCTTAATAAGTACGGACCGGATCTTTTGCCGGAACTGTCATTGTTAAATGAAGGATCTTCCATCAGCGCCGAATATCTGGCAGACCGAAGTACCATTTTCATAACCGTACAGGGAAAAGAACTGGAGTGTGAATATGCCATAGCGGATAATATGCTTGCCATAGACTATGAAGACGGAGCCAGAATATATTACGGTACAAAGGATCGCGATCGTAAAGCAAAAGAAGAGGAGGCGCCATGAAAAGATATTGTTTCATAACTTCAATCATACTTTTTATGATGCTCTCACTGAATGTATATGCCGCACAGACAAAGGAGATATTGAAGGTAAATATTGAGGGAGAAGAAAAAGACCTCAGGATACTGAATCAGGAATATGAAAACAATGTATACATTTCATTGACGGACATGTCCTATATACTTAAGGACACCGAAAAGGCTTTTGTTGTTGAGTTTGGTTCAAAGGACGGCATGTCATATGTGGAATTGAAGGACGGAGTCATCTCGGAAGAAGATTATGCATTTGATAAAGAAAGCTTTTTGCCTGAAGAAGAAAAGGATGAAAAAGTAAACTATGCAAGAAAGAGAAATCTGATCGGCATAGACGGAAATGATTATTCTTTTTATTCCATCATTGTAAATGAAAAAGAGTACAAAGATTGTTATGTAAACCTTGGTGAGTTTGCGCTTGCCATGGATATAGATATGAGCATCAAAGATAATGTGGTTTACATAAACCCAAAATCAGAATTCAACTTTAATAAAAACAATATAATTGAATCCGGAATAGCTGACATGGCTGACAGCTGCATGGTAGGTGATGTGACTACGGGAAACATTTTTTTCTCAAGCAATGCGGATGAAGCCGTTGCGATCGCAAGTACTACAAAACTCATGACGTATCTTGTCATAAAGGATGCGATGTCAGAGGGGAAGATATCCGAAAATGATACAATAGTGTTTTCAAAAAAAGCTTCAGATCTTTCAAAAACGTCTAACGGTGTCGTAAATGTCGAAGAAGGTCAAAGGGCTGACATCCGGGATGTTATAGATGCAATGCTCATATGTTCAAGCAATGAATGTGCACTTGCTCTTGCTGAGCATCTGTGCAGTAACGAAGAAGACTTTGTTGAACTCATGAACAGAAAAGCCATAGCTATAGGACTTTCACAACATACCGAATTTAATAATCCTCACGGGCTTCCGGTATATAAAGAAGATGTACTCACGATAAAACATCAGAATCGTCTTAGTGCAAATGATATGTTCAAGCTTTCCGGATATATTTTGGACAGATATCCCGAGATAACCGAGATCACTTCCGTAAAGAAGACCAGACTGGCATCCTTAAATAATTTTGAAGCAAAGAATACAAATACGCTTTTAAGTAATGTCCCCGGGACTGTCGGTCTTAAAACCGGAACAACCGATAAAGCGCAGTCATGTCTTGTCTCCGCTTACCCGATGAAGGATATGGGTGGTAATACGCATTATGTTGTGGCGATCGTTTACGGAGCGGAAAATGTACAGACCCAGGGCTACGCATCCATGGTCCTCATGAGATACGGGATACAGAAGTTCAATGCAACACAGTTAGGCATCATGCCCGGATCGGAAGATGAGTTTACGGTTCCTAAGACTTTCGATGAGCTGGCAGGGGCAGTGATAAATGCGGCAAGAAGAAATATAAAATAATTTAGTACACATAATTAGTTAACATAATGAATAATACAAAAAGAGCAATAATAAAACTTAAAAAGGGTGAGGGAAGATATCTTAAGGCCGGAGGGGCATGGATATTTGACAATGAGATCGATGAATATATCGGAGATCATGAGAATGGTGATATAGTTGAAGTGATCGATTTTGATGACTATCCGATGGGTACGGGCTATATAAACCATAATTCCAAGATACGTATAAGGATGTTAAGCAGAAAGGCCGGTATAGTTCCCAATGCGGAGTTTTTCCATGAAAGACTGAAGACTGCGTGGGAATACAGAAAAACCGTGCTTTTAAAAAATGATCTTTCCTCATGCAGAGTAGTATTCGGAGAGGCGGATTTTTTGCCGGGTATTACGATCGACAAATACGAAGACGTGCTCGTTGTGGAATCTCTTGCACTGGGAATAGACAGATATAAGGAATTGATCGTTGATGAACTCAAAAAGGTTTTGAGCGAAGATGGGATTACGATACGCGGCGTCTACGAAAGAAGCGATGCGAAGGAAAGGAAAAAGGAAGGCCTTCCCATCCACAAGGGCTTTATAGGAGAGCCTTTTGAGACTGATGTCGAGATCACGGAAAACGGTATCCGCTATCTGGTTGATGTTGTAAACGGTCAGAAGACAGGTTTTTTCCTCGATCAAAAATATAACAGACTTGCGATCCAGAGGATATGCAGAGATAAAAAGGTTTTGGACTGCTTTACACATATGGGAACATTTGCATTGAACGCGGGACTGGGTGGTGCGAGCAGTGTACTCGGACTGGATATATCGGAATTTGCCATAAAACAGGCAACTCAAAATGCCTTAAGAAACGGACTTGATAAGACTGTAAGCTTTAAAGTCGCAAATGTTCTGGATGAGCTCCCGAAGATGGTTGATTCGGGTGAAAAGTTTGATGTGGTCATACTTGATCCTCCGGCATTTACGAAATCAAGAGAGGCTACAAAACAGGCTGTCAAAGGGTATCGTGAGATAAATATGAAGGGACTCAGACTGGTGGAAGACGGAGGATATCTGGCTACCTGTTCATGCTCTCATTTTATGACTCAGGAACTCTTTACGAAGACTATAAAGGAAGCGGCAAAAGCGGTTCACAAGCGTTTAAGACAGGTGGAATTCAGAACTCAGGCTCCCGATCATCCCATTCTTTGGGCGGCTGATGAGAGTTATTATCTGAAGTTT
>CACZSE010000199.1 GCA_902783735.1 uncultured Lachnospiraceae bacterium | reverse complement strand
ACCCCCTTTAAGATACCAAATCGCTTTCTTAAAAAAACAAGTATCTCTTCTTCATCTTCCTTAGGAAAGATATCAGGATTGAGTACAAGATCACTGTTATGACAATATGGACATCTCATATTGCAATATCCCGTAAAAACGGTTGCTGCCATATGTCCCGGGTAATCCAGTAAAGTTGTCTTTGTAAATCCGTGAATATTCATGTCCTGATCTTAGTTGTCTTTTTAAAATTTATACTACTTTGAAGAATGCTACATTGTCCTTTAACTGAGCTGAGATATCTCCAAGGTCGTTTGCTTCTCTTACTACTTCTGTCATGTTGCTAGCCAGCTGTGTTATGGAAGCACTGGTCTCTTCGGTAGATGCAGCATATTCCTGCGAAATACTTGAAAGGGACTCAACGCTGTTAAGGATGGTCTCTTTACCCTTAGTCATAGATTCTACCAAAGCAGCTATCTCCTTATTTCCGCCTTCTGTGTCATTTAAGAGATTAAGCATATCTTCAAATGAAGAACCCATTTCTTCGAGAGCGGCAGCTTCATTTGTTGTTGCATCCTTAATACTTGTGGTAAGAACACGGTTCTCTTCCGAGAAACGAGTGATGGTATTGAGCATCTGAGTGATCTCACCGGCCATCTTATTGGATTCTTCTGCCAGAACCTTAATGTTATCTGCAACAACTGCAAATCCCTTACCGGCTTCACCGGCTCTTGCAGCCTCTATTGAAGCGTTCAATGCTAAGAGGTTGGTCTGGTTTGCGATAGAGATAATGCCTTCAGCTGCTCGGTTGATCTCATTAACAACATCGGCAGTCTTACTTACGGAATCTGCAACCTGTCCTGCTTTTGCGTTGGTCTCTTTATCTGCTTTAAGGATCTCTCGAAGCTGTTTCTGAAGCTTTAATGACTCATTGTAAAGGTTATTTACTCTTTCGAGGTTGTTTTCGGCTACTTCATATACATTGTCAATGCTTACGCCGATCTCACTTGTGATCGTAGCTGTTGTCTGAACATCTTCAGCCATAGACATAGCACTCTGTGCAAGGTCATTAACTGCTTCTGAGATATTTTCCGTATTCTCTTCTGAAAGCCCTATGTTGATCTTAGTGTTATCGGCCTTTTCATTAACCGAGTCGGCACAGGAGATAACGTTTGTAAGTGAATCCTGAAGTCGCGAACGCATGTCCTCCATGGATATTTCAACATCACTGAGTTCCTTGAATGAACTTTCAGCATTTACGACGCTTGTAAAATCACCTGAAGCCATGTTGTTAACCGCTTTAACTACATAACCTATACTTGAACGTATCTTTATCACTATAAAGATCACGGATGTTGCGACCAGACATGTAATGATCAGGAAAATGATGATGCTCTGTACTATAGCTGTCTGCATCCTTTTCATGTGAGCTGTTTTTTCGGTTATTGCCCACTGCTCCGTGATGTCGGTCATTTCGGAAAGAGAAGCTCTTGCGGTGTCGAAATTCTGTATGAATCCCGCATAGTCACCCTCACCGGTTTCTATATTATAGCAGCTGTCCCAGATGTTGTAATTATCGATAAAGGCTTTATAGAGTTCATCAAAGTTTGCCGTATCTATGACTGTTCCGGTATAGAGAGAAGCTTCCTTACTGGCAATGTCATGAGCTTTATTTACTCTTTCAAGAACCTGTTCCTTGTTGGAAGTATAATCATCCATATATCCGGATAAAAGCTGGTTTGTAAGCTCTTCATCGTAATTTGCTCCGACAACACCACGATACTGCATGGCGGCCAGCATGGACTGGTAAAAGTCTCTGTCGGCATTTATCAGATCTGAACTGATGGTATACAGATGGTTAAAATACAGTTCTTCATCCTGTACGACGGAATTTCTTAACTTAAGGCTGAATGAAATGATACTGAATATCAGCGTACATGTAAGAATTGCTACCGAGAAGATCAGAGCAACTCTGATAGTAACTTTGTTTTTTCGCTTCATGGGATAGCTCCTTTCGTGTCTACATTCCTAAAAAAATACAAAGCGAGACTATAACAAATATAATCCCGCTTAAATTTGATTATATGCAATAAATGACAGATTATCAATAGTTATCGAGGAAATGATGCCGAATTCCGTCTTTTTTATATGCTATGACAGTGGATAGGTTAACATTTTCCACACTTCTGAAGATATTTTTCTCGATCACTTCGTCTTCTGAAGCCAGTTTTGATATGAGTTTTTTGATATCGGCACGTTTTGACCCTTTTTCCGTTCCACCGCAAGAGGCGCAGCTTTCGGTAAATCTGCATGCGCATTGGATAAAATACAGATTGTTGTAGTCTCTCCATTTTATAATGGATGATTCACGCACAAGATACAGAGGTCTGATAAGTTCCATTCCTTCAAAATTCGTGCTGTGAAGCTTGGGCATCATGGTCTGGATCTGACCGCCCCACAGCATACCCATTAGTATGGTCTCTATCACATCATCATAATGATGACCAAGTGCTATCTTGTTGCAGCCCAGTTTCTTAGCCTGACTGTATAAATGACCGCGACGCATACGTGCACACAGATAACAGGGGTTGTCTCCGACATCGGCTACGGAATCAAATATATCGGTCTTAAATACCTCTATGGGAATCTCAAGCTTCTTGGCATTGTCCAAGATCACCTGATAATTCATATCATTGTAACCGGGATTCATAACTAAAAAGACAGGCTCAAAGTTTTGCTTTCCGTGACGGTAAAGCTCCTGAAACAGTTTTGCCATCAGCATCGAATCCTTACCGCCAGATATACATACGGCTATCCTGTCGCCATCCTGTATCATGTCATAGGTATTGATGGCTTTGGTAAATTTGCACCATATATCTTTTCTGAATTTTTTTACAAGGCTTCTTTCCACATCTCTGGCATAGGAAGCTGTCATGACCTCATTAGAGCCGTCAAGATATTTTTGAACGTTTCGTTTCATGATACAGCGGTAGCCTTCATCAAGGCTGTAGCATTCATATCCGAGATCCTGCATCTCATAAGCTATGTCATCACTCTTGATCCCGGTATAACAGATCAGATATATGGGCATAGTCTTAAGAGTCTGCTTTTCATCTTCGTTATATTTTGCATTAAAGGATGCATCAAAATCCGAAAGGGGTATATTGATGGCACCGGGATAGCTTTCAACAGCAAACTCTTCAGACTCTCTGATATCTATAATGAGTTTCTTTCGTATATCATTTTCCATTTCTTCAAGAGTACGTCTTAACATGATCTACCTCTTTTTGTCCGTAAGCATATCTTAGAGGAATATATCATCTTTGCAAAACAGTGTAAAGTATGGTGTATCTGTTATAGGTATAATGTATAATAGGACTGTAGATCGTAAGTTTCGGAGAGTGTTCATGAAAGAGAATCATATCAGCGCAAGAGCTTTTAAGGGTGAAGAACCGAAAGAAAAATACATGAAGGAAGCACTTAAGCTTGCAAAAAAAGCGGCAGAGCTGGGAGAAGTTCCCATAGGATGTGTCATCGAACATGGCGGGAAGATAATAGGAAGAGGTTATAACCGAAGAAAAACAGACAAAAACTCTCTTTCGCACGCAGAGATCACAGCCATTAGAAAAGCATCAAAAAAACTGGACGACTGGCGTTTGGAGGGCTGTACGATGTATGTTACTTTAGAACCCTGCCAGATGTGTTCGGGAGCCATTGTTCAGGCAAGGATACCGAGAGTTGTCATCGGTTGCATGAACCCCAAGGCGGGATGCGCCGGATCTATCATGGATATATTGCATGAGCCACGATTTAATCATCAGGTTGAAACCATATATGGGATGATGGAAGAGGAATGCTCAGAAGTATTAAAAGACTTCTTTAAAAAGCTGAGAGTAAGACTAAAAACGGAAAAATCGGTCAACTGAATTGACACGTTGGCTTTATATGGATTATACTGATTCAGCGACCCTGCATGCAGGGAGCTTGCATAGCAGCCCTTCTTTGATGGTGTTGAAGTTTGGGTCTTGCGCAATAGGAATCTACGAATCTGGTCAGGGCAGGAATGCAGCAGCCATAAGAAGAATCTCCTATGT
>CACZSE010000198.1 GCA_902783735.1 uncultured Lachnospiraceae bacterium | reverse complement strand
ATGGCTTTATCGGGAAGATTTCTGTCATTGATATATCTGGCCGACAGACGTACGGCTGCTTCGATAGCGGCTTCGGTGATAGTAACTTTATGATGCTCTTCATATTTATGAGCAATTCCTTTAAGTATCCTTATCGCCTCTTCCTCGGTGGGTTCCTCAACAGTTACCGGCTGGAATCTTCTCTCTAAAGCTGCATCTTTCTCAATATATTTTCTGTATTCGGAAAGCGTTGTGGCTCCTATGAGCTGTATCTCACCTCTGCTCAGACTCGGTTTTAAGATATTGGAAGCATCAATAGCACCCTCTGCACCACCCGCACCGATCAGAGTATGAAGTTCATCGAGGAAAAGAAAAATATTCCCGTCTTCAATAACTTCCTTCATAACCTTTTTGATACGTTCTTCGAATTCTCCTCTGTATTTTGATCCGGCTACCATTCCCGAAAGATCCAGAGTAAGAACTCGCTTATTCTTAACGGTATCAGGAACATCGCCTGCAACTATCCTCTGAGCAAGTCCTTCAACTATGGCTGTTTTTCCGACACCCGGCTCACCAACCAGGCACGGATTATTCTTGGTTCTTCTGCTGAGTATCTGTATCATTCGCTGTATCTCGGTGTCTCTGCCGATTACCGGATCCAGTTTCCCATTCTGAGCAAGTTTTGTAAGATCCCTGCTGTACTGTTCCAACATTGACGCGCCGTTCTTTTTAGCTGTCTTGAGCGGCAGGTCCTCTTTATAAAGGTTTCCGTCCTCACCCATTGAAACAAGCATCTCGGCATATATCTTCGGAACATTTACTCCCAAAGTAATGAGTAATCGTACCGCAACATTTTCGCCCTCTTTTATGATAGCCAACAATATATGCTCCGTACCTATCTTTTCATCATTAAAACGCTCGGCCTGTTTTTGTGCCTCATCAAGGACCGCTGCAGCTCTCGGTGAGTATCCGCCTCTTTCAGCTACGACCGTCCCTCCGTCGGGTGCAACAAAATCCTTTATGAGCGCTTCAATGTTTTCCAGTCTGACTCCGTTCATATACATGACTCTGGAAGCCAGACCATCCTGTTCTTTCATTAGTCCGAGGAGGATATGCTCCGTTCCGACATATGACTGATGCAGGCTTTTAGCATATTTTTTTGCATGTTTCAATGCATTTTGTGCACTTAGTGTATATTCTTTCATATTTTCCCTATTAATGATTATGCACCCAGAGTTCCCCCTGAATGCATATTATCATGTAACTTATTTATCGATGTCTAAAAATTCAAATTCCATATCGTCATCTATATCAAGGAAATTCTTTGACTGCCATGCCTCTTTTCTGTCTTCCTGCAGTGACTTAGAAGGCTTTGTTATAGCCGATGCCTTCTTAGGCTTACCTTTTTTGGTTACGATCTTGATGTCATCATCGTCTTCATCAAGTTCTTCCTCTTTAACTACGGGAGCTTTCTTAGCCACTGTCTTCTTAACCGGTTTTACAGGCTCAGGCTCTTCCTCTTCATAAGGATCTTCCTCGTCCTCATCTTCCCAATCTTCATATGAGTCTCTAAGTTTGAACAAAAGGATCGATACCACTATAACCAGGACAAGAATAACAATACCCATGATAATAACGATCTTTTTATACTTTGCGGCATCTTCACTGTCGCCGGCCTGCATGGTCTGACTCTGCTGCATTACCGCATTGATATTGTCTATGCTCTGTCTTGTACCCTTTATATGATCGTAAAGATACCATGTATCTACTCCGTCATTGTTGGGCTCATATCTGAGTTCATAGTCATTGTTCGGAACAGATATCGGTGCGGGTTCTTCAACTTCTTCGCTTATGGTCTCCTCAGAATCCGTTATCTCTTCTTCGGGTTCAGTAGCCACATCGGTATTTACAAGATCGGATCTTATGAATCCTTCAACACCGTCAAAACTGATCTGATACCATATCTTGGAATCACTTCCCGTTGCCTGACCTGTAATGGAAAGCTCCTGACCTGCGTTGGCTGTAGCTTTCTTATTTGACTTTGTTGATGCCGATTCTCTTACACTTACCGTATCAACTGTCACACCCTTAGTAAATTCACAGGGCTCTACTACAGTAGTCGAAACCTCTTCCACTGTCTGAGACTGTGATGATGATGAATCGTTGTTGCTTGAAGACGATGATGAATTTGAAGATGAATCCGAAGATATGTCTCCTTTAACATCGCTTACCAGGTCTGCTCTGATATATCCGGTAGTATTTCCGTCCACATAAACCTTATACCAGGTATAACCGTTTCCGTCTTTAGTTGAAGATAAGACGTCCAACTTGCTTCCTTTTACCGTACTCCCCACTACTTCAGCCGAAGTACTTGCTGTTTCTCTTATCTTGGCAGCATCAGCCGATACCTTACAGGTTCCTGCCGCAAATGCTCCGAACGCTCCTATATACAACGTTGTCGTTACTATGGTAGCAGTAAGCAAGCTCTTAACTGCATTCTTTATTTCCATTTCCCTAATTCCTTTCCGCTTCATCGATAGCTTTTCCTATATCGCTTCTCATGTACTTATTATCAAATGAGACCCAGTTCGTAGCCTCATATGCTTTTCTTCTTGCTTCCTTAAGATCTTTTCCGACCGCCGTCACGCCTAATACTCTACCACCATTTGTTACTATTTGTCCATTGATTTCCTTTGTTCCGGCATGGAAACAATAATAATCTTCTTTATTATCAAAGTTCTCAAGGCCCGTTATCACTTTGCCTTTTTCATATGAAACAGGATATCCTTCACTGGCAAGTATAACACATACTGCGGCGTTGTCCTCAAACTCAAGATCGATCTGATCGAGCGTTCCGTCGATACATGCATCTACTACATCCATGATATCGTTCTTCTGTCTGCAAAGTACGACCTGTGCCTCGGGATCGCCGAATCTTGCATTATATTCAAGAACCTTAGGTCCCTTATCGGTTAACATAAGTCCAAAGAATATTATTCCTTTAAACTCTCTGCCTTCAGCAGCCATGGCATCGACAGTGGGCTGATAAATATACTTTTGGCAGAAATCATCGATCTCTTTTGTATAAAAGGGACTTGGAGAAAAATTACCCATACCGCCCGTGTTAAGGCCTTGGTCTCCGTCTAAAGCTCTCTTATGGTCCTGAGCGGATGTCATGGTCTTTATTGTCTTTCCATCCACATATGACAGAACCGATACTTCTCTTCCCGTCATAAACTCTTCTACAACGATCTTGTTGCCCGAATCTCCGAAATGCTTATCGAGCATGATCTCTTTAACACCTGCTTTTGCCTCGTCAAGATCATTACATATAAGAACACCTTTTCCGAGAGCAAGTCCGTCTGCCTTAATTACTACCGGCATGTCTATACTTTCAAGATATTTAATGGCTTTATCGGGATCGTCAAAAGTTTCATACGCAGCAGTCGGTATGTTGTACTTTTTCATCAGATCCTTTGAGAAAGCTTTGCTTCCTTCCAATATCGCAGCATTTTTTCTGGGTCCGAAGGTTCTGAATCCCTCAGCTTCAAGGACGTCTACAAGTCCTCCTACCAACGGATCGTCGGGAGCAACAAATATAAGATCGGGATTTATTTTTTTTGCATATGCAACTATCTTATCAAACTCCATGACACCGATGGAACTGTCGCATTCGGCTATCTGTGCTATGCCTGCATTTCCCGGTACACAGTATATCTTATCTACTCTCTTACTCTTTTTCATGCTGACAGCGATCGCATGCTCTCTGCCGCCGGAGCCTATTATAAGTACTTTCACATTGACCTCCTCAACCGATCGTTACTTTTGAACCGGTTACGTGTAATCTGTTGTTTGCAAAATGATCTATTGCCAACGGGAGTATCTCCCATTCAGCCTGTTCCATTACTCTTTGCTGAAGCGTTTTAGGTGTGTCGTCCGGTTCCACGTATACCGCTTTCTGCAATATGATAGGTCCTGTATCGGTACCCTCATCCACAAAATGAGCGGTCGCACCCGTAACCTTGACTCCTCTTTTCAGAACAGCCTCATGTACCTTCAGCCCGTAATATCCTACTCCGCAGAAGGAAGGTATCAGAGATGGATGGATGTTTATTATCTTTTCTTTAAATTCTTTTACAAAAGCCTCAGGTATGTTTACCAAAAAGCCGGCAAGAACAACAAGCCCCGGTTCATATTCCTTTACAGTTTTCAACAAGGCATCATTAAATTCTTCTCTGGATGCAAAATCCTTGGGAGATACAACCTTTGCATCGATACCTGCCGATGCGGCTCTCTCCAAAGCTTTAACACCGTAGTTATTGGATATGACTCCGACTATCTTTGCATTTGATATCTCGCCGTTATTTATCTTATCGATTATAGCCTGAAGATTTGTTCCGCCACCGGAAACGCATACTACGATATTCAGCATAAGGTTACTCCCTTTTTGCCTTCCGTGATCTCACCGACCACATATGCCTTGTCTCCTGCGCTCTCAAATGCTTTGATCGCATTTTCAACATCATCTTTATCTACAGCGATCACCATGCCGAGTCCCATGTTAAATGTGTTATACATCATATCCTCGTCAAGATCCGCTTTTTTCTTCATGAGTCCGAAAATGGGAGGTACCGGATACGAATCTTTTTTTATCACCGCATGCGTATTGTCCGAGAGCATACGGGGAACATTTTCATAAAATCCGCCACCTGTGATATGACTGCAGGCTTTTAGCTTTATGCCTGCGTCTTTAGCGGCCTTGAGAGCTTTTACATATATGCGGGTGGGCTCAATGAGCACATCCCCAAGCTTTCCGCCAAGCTCATCATAATATGTATCGAGGCTTTCCTTTGTCATGTCAAACACTTTTCTTACAAGCGAAAAGCCGTTGCTGTGCACACCGCTGGAAGCAAGTCCTATCAAAACATCGCCTGCCTTAAGATCCGCACCTGTTATTATCTCTTTTTCATCTACTATTCCTACGGCAAATCCGGCAAGATCGTATTCGTCTTCGGGCATTAGTCCCGGATGTTCGGCAGTCTCTCCTCCTATAAGAGCACATCCTGCCTGTTTGCAGCCTTCAGCCACACCTTTTACGATAGTAGCTATCTTTTCCGGATAATTCTTACCGCATGCAATATAATCTAAGAAGAATAAGGGTTCCCCTCCACCGCATGCGATATCATTTACGCACATTGCTACAGCATCGATGCCGATGGTATCATGCTTATCCATGAGAAATGCAAGCTTAACCTTTGTTCCGCATCCGTCTGTTCCCGATACAAGTGTAGGCTTTTCCATATCCTTAAATCTTTCCATGGAAAATGCTCCGGCAAACCCGCCGAGTCCGCCTAAAACCTCCGGTCTGTTTGTCTCTTTGACAAATGCTTTCATAAGCTCAACCGATTTGTAGCCTGCCTCAATATCAACTCCGGCCTTCTTGTAATCCATAATCTTCTCCTCTTTTATTTGTTATAGTTTTTATATCCTACTTCACCAAGTCTTGCATCTTTGGCGCCAACCTGTTCTCTAAGCTCTTCTTTATATGCTTTAAGCTTTTCAAGAAGCGCTTTATCGGATGTAGCCAATATCTTTGCCGCCAGGATCCCCGCATTTGTTCCACCGTTTATAGCAACTGTCGCAACCGGTATTCCGCTGGGCATCTGAACGATCGAATATAATGAATCTTTTCCGCCCAGACTGGTTGTATGCATGGGGATACCGATAACGGGTAACGGAAAGATCGCTGCGCACATACCCGGAAGATGTGCAGCCATCCCGGCACCGGCTATGATCACCTTATAGCCTCTCTGTTCGGCATTATTTGCATAATTAAAGAATTCCTGCGGTTCTCTGTGAGCAGATATGATATTCATATCATATGTAATCCCAAATTTGTCCAAGATCTCGGCAGCCTTGCTCATAACAGGCATATCCGAATCGCTTCCCATAACTATTCCGACTTGTGGCATAACTCTTCTCCTTTTTCCTTAAATCCGATCAGATGTCACTTAAAGGTTCATTTAATATTTCCAGTCCTTCTGTTACAAATCTTCCGTCCCGTAACAGTTCGATCTCTTCTCCCTTAGCAGTGACAGCGATCAGGCTCCCCAATTCATCATACGGTATGGTAATGTCCGTATGACAGTTAAAATATGCTTTTTGCGGATCTTCATCACGTTTCTTTGAAAAGCTGTTTTCTTTTGCAATGATCTTCTTTTTATCGGGGTTGAATGTTTCAACTTCCTCTTCATGTGAATAACAAGTATCACCCACGGCAAAATGAGGCCCGGTCTTTTCAGCGATCAAAATAGGCATGACAGCTTCCAATCCGTACTTTTTGATGGCCCGGTATGCAACGGTATTGGTACCGATCGCAAATTCTCCCATCGGAAGTGTCTCGTGATTGAACAGCAGATATGTGTCGATAAACTTCTTGCACTCCTCTTTATCCGCATAATTACCACAGCTTATATTATCTATTATTCCGTCCTTAAAATCAAACGTCAAATCGACGAAACGAATGCCGTTTAGAAATACTTCTTTGACATGTAGAACACCTTCCGTGCCTTCAAGCTTCGGAGATGTGAATACTTCACCAACCGGAATATTGACATCCGCCACACAATTTTCAAATTTTGTCTCCTTGTTCGGATCGTTGATCTCGACAAGGCTGACCTTCAGATCGGTCTTATTGCCGTTCCTGCCCCTGATCCTTACATACTCTGCAGTATCAAGCTTATCGATAAGTATCTGCTGCATGTCTCTGTAGAGCTCATAATCCAGAGTATTAATCTTGACGGTCTCATTAAAAATATCTTCAAAATCCGATCCGATGGCAGGAGTGGGAAATGCTATTATGGTAAAGCTTCTCTCCTCCCCCTTAACATATTTGTTGAGTATCTCTCCCGCTCTGGAACTGTACTGTGTCAAAAGCTTCTTAGTCTGTTCATCCAAAACCGTTTTT
>CACZSE010000197.1 GCA_902783735.1 uncultured Lachnospiraceae bacterium | reverse complement strand
GCCGAATATATAGCTGCCATGGAAGCGGTAGAAGCTGCAAAGACTGCGCTTGAGGAGACTCAGGAGGAACTTGAGACCACCAGATATGAGATGGAACTCGAACAGGAAGAGTTAAGAACATTATTGACTCAGAAAAAAGAAGAGGCTGAAGATTACGACAATCAGATAGCTAAGGCAAAACAGGAAGCAGCAGCCTATAAGGCAAAGATAAAGCAGCAGAACAACCAGATCAGAAAGCTTGAAGAAGAAGCCAGAAAAAAGGCTGAGGAAGAAAAGAGAAAAGCCGAAGAAGCAAAGAAGAAGGCCGCTGAGGAAGCTGCAAAAAAAGCAGGTAAGAACAATGAAGACGGCAGTGATGACGATTCATCACAAGAAGAGGATAAGCCTTCCCAACCAGTAGCTTCCGGAAGCGGTAAAGGTACGGACATTGCCAATTATGCATGCAAATTTATTGGCAATCCATACGTGGCCGGAGGAACGAGCCTGACAGACGGAGCGGACTGCTCCGGTTTTACCATGTCTGTATATCAGGCATTCGGATACAGCATTCCCAGAAGTTCGACAGCACAAAGAAGTGCCGGCACAGGCGTGACATATTCGGAGGCACAGCCGGGAGACATTATATGCTATGCGGGTCACGTGGCGATATATATCGGAAACGGTCAGATCGTTCATGCATCGACACCGGCAACAGGTATAAAGATCGGAAGTGCTACATACAGAGAGATACTTGCGGTCAGAAGAATAGTATGATCAAAGCCTGGGCGGATAAGATCTGCCACAGGCTTTAACTTATGAAAGGATAAATATCACAGATGGAGAGAGAAAAAGTCATAGTCATTGATTTTGGGGGACAGTACAATCAGCTTGTAGCCAGACGAGTCAGGGAATGTAACGTTTACTGTGAGATATATTCATATAAGACGGACATTGAAAAGATCAAGGCTATGAATCCCAAAGGTATCATTCTTACAGGCGGCCCCAACAGCTGCTATGAAGAAGGTGCACCGACATACAGCAAAGAATTGTTTGAACTCGGCATACCGGTGTTGGGACTCTGCTACGGTGCTCAGCTCATGATGCATGTTTTGGGCGGAAAGGTTGAAAGAGCGCAGAACAGAGAGTACGGAAAGACAAAAGTCTATGTAAACAGAAAAAGCGGTCTTTTCCATGGTATAGGTGATAAGAGCACAGATATAACCGGTATAATATATGAAGATCACAGGCATGACGATCATGAGACGATATGCTGGATGAGTCACTTTGACTATATTTCTAAGACAGCACCGGGATTTGAGATCGTTGCTCATACTGCCGATTGTCCTGTAGCTGCGGCCCAGGATACATCACGAAAACTTTATGCGATACAGTTCCACCCGGAGGTTCTTCATACCCCGCGCGGTAAGGATATGCTCTATAACTATGTGAGAAATATATGCGGATGTGCGGGCGATTGGAGAATGGATTCATTTGTTGAGAATTCCATAAAAAACATCCGCGAAAAAGTGGGGGACGGCAAAGTTTTGCTCGCTCTTTCGGGCGGAGTGGATTCTTCCGTGGCAGCAGGATTGCTTTCTAAAGCCATTGGAAAACAGCTTACGTGTGTATTTGTTGATCACGGACTTTTAAGAAAGAACGAAGGCGATGAGGTAGAGGCTGTATTTGGCCCCGAAGGAGACTTTGATCTGAACTTCATCCGTGTGAATGCGCAGAAAAGATATTATAAGAAACTTGCGAATGTCCTTGACCCCGAGAGCAAGAGAAAGATCATCGGAGAGGAATTCATAAGGGTATTCGAGGAAGAAGCAAAAAAAATAGGAGCGGTTGATTATCTTGCACAGGGAACCATATACCCCGACGTCGTGGAGAGCGGACTTGGTGGAGAAAGCGCGGTCATAAAGTCTCATCATAATGTCGGCGGGCTTCCGGATTTTGTGGATTTTAAGGAGATCATAGAGCCTTTGAGAGACCTGTTTAAAGACGAAGTACGTCAGGCAGGACTTGAACTCGGACTTCCCGAGAAGCTCGTGTTCAGACAGCCTTTCCCCGGCCCGGGACTTGGTGTCAGGATCGCCGATGAGATCACTGCAGATAAGGTAAGAATGGTTCAGGATGCCGATGCCATCTATCGTGAAGAAGTAGACAATGCGGCAGCAGAATATAAAAAGATAAACGGTAAAGATCCGGAGTGGATACCGAATCAGTACTTTGCAGCTCTTACAAATATGCGTTCTGTAGGCGTAATGGGAGATGAAAGAACTTTTGACTATGCGGTAGCTCTAAGAGCGGTCAAAACAGTCGATTTCATGACTGCCGAGGCCTGTGATATTCCTTTTGAAGTCCTTCAAAAGACCATGAGCCGTATCATAAATGAGGTTAGGGGCGTAAACAGAGTATTCTATGATCTGACGAGCAAGCCTCCGGGAACCATAGAATTTTTATAATTTTAGTGCAGACCAATGTTGAAATTCTTTTGATCAGGAGGCATTGTGGACAGACCGGTCAAAATTACCGATAACGCTTATCGTTTTGATGAATTTTTTAATGATAGAGCGCTTCCGTGCAGAGGCAGGAAGCGCCTTCCTGTTATGGGATGGAACAGCTGGAACGCTTACGGCTCGACAAATACCGAAGAACTTACAAAGGCTATGGCTGATAAGTTAAAGGAGCTTGAACTGGATAAGCTTGGATACCGTTATGTTGTTTTGGATGACGGATGTTACAGGCCGGAGCGTGCAGACGGCAGACTCACGCATGAAGAGACTAAGTTTCCCGGCGGATTTAAAAGTCTTGCCGACAGACTTCATGGTATGGGGCTGTTATTCGGCATGTATAACGATATAGGATCGAAGCTGTGTTCCGGCGCAAAAGTCGGTACCCACGGTCATGAAAAAGAGGACGCAAGATTTTATAAAGAATGCGATATAGACTTTATAAAAGTTGATAATTGTTACTATATGTGGGACAATGCGACCTTTGCGGATCCCGAGAATGCAAAATACGTATTTGCTCCAAACATAAAGAACGTAAGGATCACGGGTAAAGATCTAAAAAAAGAGATTGGGATCTCTTCCGATGAAGGTATCATTACAGGGACTTGTGCATCCCGAAAGGACGGATATATAACAGGTATCGGTACTTACGACGGAACCGGTCCCGACAGGACTCCTGTAGGTACTCAGAG
>CACZSE010000196.1 GCA_902783735.1 uncultured Lachnospiraceae bacterium | reverse complement strand
AGCTCTGTTTTATCGAGCATACTTATGTACTATACTCTGTTCGGCATCATAAACAAGAAAAGAAGCATTGACTACGATAACTGGTTTGATACTCTTGAGGATGATGATGAAGATGATATATATGCCTATATGGAATATATCGACGAGCAGAACAGGCTCGAAAAAGAAGAACTCAATAAAAAGATGACAAAGGGCAACAGACGAAGGAAGAGCGGTGTGCGTCCTTTGGAGACAAGGATTATATTTTATTCCTTTGCTGCACTGTTTTTCTCGATGAGTGCATATCTTTGCTATTATGTTTCTACTCATGAGATAGAGCTTATTAACAACAGCTACAATTCAAGACAGACTCTGCTCGCAAAAGAGAACATCAGAGGAAAGATCTATGACAGAGACGGTGAGATACTGGCTCAGACTCTTACAAATGACAAGGGTAAGGAATACAGAGATTACCCTTTTGAAAATCTGTTTTCACATGCTGTCGGTTATTCGACAAAGGGAAAGACCGGCATTGAGAGCATGGCCAATTATTATCTGATAAATACCGATGCTTCAATAGCACAGAAGGTTGAAAATGATATATCCGGAAAGAAAAATTTCGGAAATGATATATATACGACTTTCGATAAGGATATTCAGGATATTGCCTTTCGTTCGATGGGAATATATAAAGGTGCCATAATCGTTTCGGATATAAAAACGGGAAATATTCTTGCAATGGTAAGTAAGCCCGATTTTGATCCGAACAATATAGTTGCCGACTGGGATAAGTTTATGGAAGATAAGGAGTCCGGTACTCTTATCAACCGTGCCACACAGGGTATATATCCTCCGGGATCTACATTCAAGATCATAACGGCACTTGAATACATAAAAGAAAATCCTACAAACTATATGGATTACAGATATAACTGTACCGGTTCGTATAAGGGTGACGGAATTAAGATAAACTGCTTCCACGGAGCGGTTCACGGCAGTCAGAACTTCCTTACGAGTTTTGCTCATTCGTGCAATTCATCATTTGCCAATATCGGAATGAGCCTGGACCGTGACAGTTTCGGACAGACTCTTGACGATCTTATGTTCAATGAAAACCTTCTGGTAAGCTACAATTATACCGTGAGCAATATGCATATAGACCATACGACCAGTGACTATGACATGGCTCAGATGTCTATCGGACAGGGTAAAGCTCAGATAACGCCATTATTACTTAACATGATAACAAATGCCATAGCAAATGACGGTATGGTCATGGAACCCAAGGTCTTAGACAGAGCGGTATCATGTCAGAAGGATGTTATAAAAACCTGGGAATCCAAAGAATATAAGCAGATCATGACACCCGAACAGGCGGCTGCAATGAAAAATCTCATGGAAGCCGTTGTTAAGGAAGGTACCGCAAAGGCCGGCATGAAGGGAGCGAACTATTCTGCTGCAGGTAAAACAGGTTCTGCGGAATTTGACAGCCTTAAGCTTGATTCGCATGCATGGTTTACGGGATTTGCACCGGTAGACGATCCACAGGTGAGTGTCACCATCATAATAGAATCGATAGGTACAGGCGGTGATTATGCGGTGCCGATAGCAAAGCGTATATTTGACTGCTATTTTGACGAATATTGATATTTGGATTATAATGTTACATGTATTGAACGGACGAAGGATTAAGGAATAAAGGAACTTTTATATGGTTGAAGCTACCAGTTGCGGCGGAGTAGTCATATTCAGAGGAAAGATATTACTTCTCTATAAAAACATTAACAACAAATATGAAGGCTGGGTCCTTCCCAAAGGTACGGTGGAAGAGGGCGAAGAATTTGAAGATACGGCTCTTAGAGAAGTGCTTGAAGAAAGCGGAGCGAAAGCCGGGATCATCAAATATATCGGAAAGAGCAATTACGATTTTTCCATACCCGGTGATGAGGTTCACAAGACCGTACATTGGTATCTCATGATGGGAGACAGCTATTTCAGCCGCCCGCAGAAGGAAGAGTTCTTCTGTGACAGCGGTTTCTATAAATATCATGAAGCTTATCATCTGTTAAAGTTCTCCAATGAGAAGGAGATACTGGACAGAGCATACAGCGAATATCAGGATCTTAAGAAAAGAGGCCTTTGGGGCACAAGAAAATATTATTGAGAGCTGATCCAAATGGTTACATATTCACAGAATCTGTATTTAAGTGAAAAGATAGGTATTAAGAAGGTTAATAAGATAAAGCGAAATATCAGACAGGGCAGAGGAAGGTTTGATCTGTATCTTATCTCGCTTTCCAATAATGCTCACGACCAGCTCGATATCATTCACAATTCCATGTTTAAACAAAAGCTTTACAGGAAGTTCGATATCAGAGTTGTCGGCCTTGCCGAGTCATATGATGAAGCAACCGGACTTGTTATGAAGATTTTGGACGATACACTCACGGATACCGGAAATGCAGACATGAAAAGCTATCTTTTAGAGAGATTCTAGTGCATGCATTTTTGATATACTTACAAGTAAGGAAAAACAATGCTTGGAATATTGCTGACAGTACTTAAGGTGATTGGGATCGCACTTTTGATCTTGTTGGCTCTTTTGCTTTTGATCATCCTGATCGTTTTATTTGTTCCTGTCAGGTACAGTGCAAAAGGGTCATATCTCAAAAAGGTTCCCAAGGCATATATTAAAGTAACATATCTGTTATATATTTTATATATAAAGCTGTTATATGATAAAAAACCGGATCTTACTGTCCGTATATTCGGTATAAAGTTAAACTTAAAGAAGTTTAAGAAGAAAAAGAATGTAAAGGCTGAAGCTAAGCCTAAAGAAGATAATAAAAAAGCTTCGGACAAAGAAGAGTCATCGACCAAGCCGGTCAGCGCAGACTCCGGTAAAATAGAAGCTGAAGGATCGGCTGAGTCCGAGGTCCATACATCAGAGGACGATACGTCTTCAAAGCCTTCAAGAGAAGATAAAAAAGAAGACTCAAAGAATAAAAAGAAAGAAGCTTCAAAGGAAAATAAAGAGTCTGAAGAAACAGAAAAGATAAGCCTGTCAGAGAAGATATCAAAGAAAAAAGATGATATTGAGGCCATTATCGATCTGCTTACATCAGACAGCGCAAAGCGGGCGTTTTTTGTAAGTAAAAAAAGGATCGCAAAGGCAATCGGTTCCATCCTTCCCCACAAAGGGCATATATATGCCAAGATCGGTCTTTCCAATGCGGGGACCACGGGAAAGATACTGGGAATCTACAAAGCGCTCTATGACTATGTTGGAAATACAGTTACATTCATTCCGGTCTTTGATGAAGAGATCATTGAGGTAGAATTTGATCTTAAAGGAAAGATCAGAGCCGCGACCGTGTTATATCACCTTATCTGTATATATATCGATAAGGATTGCAGAAAGATCATTAAGACTATTATCAGGAAAGTGAAGAAGAAAGGATAAAGGTTATGAATAACGGATTTAGTTCAGTAATGGAATCATTGTTAAAGGGAGTTGATTCTATCTTATCTACAAAGACTGTTGTGGGAGAGCCCAAGCAGTTTGGCGATACCATTATCCTGCCGCTTGTGGATGTAACCTTCGGCGTAGGTGCGGGTGGTTCGGTAAATGAGAAAAAGGACGGTGCAGGCGGAGGCCTTACCGGAAAGATGACACCCAGTGCGGTTATAGTCATAAAGGACGGACATACCAAGCTTGTAAATGTTAAGAATCAGGATACTGTTACAAAGATACTTGACATGGTTCCCGACCTTGTAGATAAATTCAGCAGCAAGAAGGCAGAAAAAGAGCTCATGGACGATGAAGAAGCCAAAGAGATCGCCTTCGGCGAAGAGGAATAGTTTTTTGATCTACGCGGAGATATTTCATGGAACGTGCAGATGAGTATTTACTCGATCAAAATCTGAATACCATGGATGAAGAACAGCTTAAGGCTTTACGTCATTTTTTGTTTGAGGAACGTATAGCTTTAATAAATGAGCGCCGTGCTCAGGAAGAATTCTATGAAAAATTCATGGATGAGCGTATCTCTTTCAGGGAAGAGATGAAGCAGCTCAATTCAAAAGTGCTCCAGGAAAGAAAGAGATTAAAAGACGAACAGGCATTTTTCGATAAGAAGTTAGCTATCTTACAAAACGGCTTTGCATCACTTGAGATGGACAGAAAAGCATTTCAGCGTGAAAAAGATGCCTATGAAAAAAAGATAGAAGGTTTAAAGACCGAGATCAGGGGAGAGACTGTTGTTTCTTCGGGATTGTTTGCGGGAGTGGGTTCATATCTGGCTTTAAGAAAAAGATACAAGGAACTGCTCAGGATCTTTCATCCCGATAATCTTGACGGAGACAATAATATGTCTCTTTTGATCAAGGAAGAGTATGAAAAGATAAGAGAGAAGTTTTAGACAATAAAAAAACACCCGGTCGGGTGTTTTTTTATTTGATCATTAAGCCTTTTCAACTGAACCTGATCTTAAGCATCTTGTGCAGACATGCATTCTCTTTGCTACGCCGTTAACATTGCACATAACGCTTCTTACGTTAGAATTCCAGATTCTGTTGGATCTTCTATGAGAATGGCTTACAGCGTTACCAAAATGTACGCCTTTGCCGCAGATATCACATTTTGCCATGGTTTTCACCTCCAAGCTTTGTTATTCTAAAAAATACAACATTAGTATATTATCAGAGGAGCAAATTAAAATCAAGAGATTTTTTAAAATTTCTGTAACAAAATGTTAAAAATATTAGATATTTCATTTTCACTGTAAATAAAGTATAATGTTTTCGTGTCTGAAATATATAACGGGAGGTTATCACATGAAGAATTCTTCGATGAATACGCACATGGGTAATATAACCATTGACAAAGAAGTTATTGCACAGTACGCAGGAACTGTCGCCATGGAATGCTTCGGCATTGTAGGCATGGCAGGTTTCAATGTTAAGGACGGTTTCGTAAAGCTTCTTAAAAAAGAAAACTTTACGAGGGGTATCAACGTGAGTCTTAAAAAAGACAAGCTCACGCTTGAATTTCATGTTATCATTGCATACGGTGTAAATATAAGAGCTTTATCCAGCAATCTTATCGAAAGTGTAAAATATAAAGTAGAAGAATTTACAGGTATCGAAGTAGAGAAGATCAATATCTTTGTCGAAGGCGTACGTGTAATAGACTAAGGAGGAGACAAAAAAGTGTCCAATGTAAGTATAGATTCCATAATGCTGTCAAAGATGTTTCTTGCCGGCGCAAAGAATCTTGATTCAAAGAAAGAGTGGATTAACGAACTCAACGTATTTCCGGTTCCCGACGGAGATACAGGAACAAACATGACCATGACCATCATGTCCGCCGCTAAAGAGGTTGCAACATTAAACAGCGACGATATGGTTACCTTATGTAAGAGCATTTCGGGTGGTTCTCTTCGCGGAGCCAGAGGAAATTCGGGTGTTATCCTTTCACAGCTTTTAAGAGGATTTACAAAAGTAGTTAAAGAATCTGAAGAGATCGATACAAAGATTCTTGCCGCAGCAAGTGAAAAAGCTGTGGAGACAGCCTATAAGGCAGTTATGAAGCCTAAGGAAGGCACCATTCTTACGGTTGCCAAGGGCATAAGCACAAAAGCAAGAGAACTCGCCGATGCGGGTGAGACAGACATTGATACATTCTTAAAAGAGATCATAGCATACGGCAATTCGGTTCTTGAAAAAACTCCCGATATGCTTCCTGTTCTCAAACAGGCCGGCGTAGTGGATTCGGGCGGTCAGGGACTCATGGTAGTGCTTGAGGGTGCTTACGATCTTTACAGCGGTAAGGATGTAAACATAGACGTCATGGAGAGCACCGTTACCCCCGGCGTCAGCAAGGTTGATTCATATAAGGAAAGCCTTACAAGCGAAGATATCAAATACGGCTATTGTACAGAATTTATCATATTGCTTGAGAAGTCTTTCAATATCAAACAGGAACTTGATTTTAAATCATATCTTGAATCCATCGGTGATTCGATAGTGGTTGTTGCCGACGATGAGATAGTTAAGGTTCATGTTCATACAAACGATCCCGGTATGGCTATTCAAAAAGCCCTCATGTACGGTTCGCTTTCCAACATGAAGATTGACAATATGCGTCTTGAACATCGTGAGAATCTTGTACGTCACAATGCAAAGGGCGAGCTTGAGATCATCGAAGGCGTAGAGATCAGTTCCGTATATAAGCAGCCTCAAAAAGAAGAAGAGCCTGCGATGGAACATAAAGAAGATGCTTTTATCGCCATTTCCGTCGGTGAAGGCATGGACGAGATATTTAAGAGCCTCGGTGTCGATATGGTGATCTCCGGCGGACAGACCATGAATCCTTCAACCGAAGATATCTTAAATGCCATCGAGAAGATGAATGCCGACAATGTATTTATACTTCCGAACAATAAAAACATCATCCTTGCAGCCAATCAGGCAAGGGATCTGACTACCGACAAAAATGCTGTCGTTATACCCACCAAGACCATACCTCAGGGCATCGCCGCTCTTATAGGTTATGTTCCGGGTTCTGAGGTTTCCGTCAATGAGGCTTCAATGACTGAGGCTATCGGAAACATAAAGTCCGGTGAGGTGACCTATGCGGTTAGGGATACCACGATAGATGATAAAGAGATCAAGTCGGGCGATTACATGGGCATTGGTGATGGTAAGATACTTGCTGTCGGTGCCAAACTTGAAAATGTTGTCCTTGACATGATCGACGGTATGGTTGATGACAGTACCGAACTCATAAGCCTGTATTACGGCGAAGATATAGATGAGGCTAAGGCCCAGTCACTTTCAAAGAAGATACAGAAGCGCCACAAGAATTGTGAGATAGAACTTCAATACGGTGGTCAGCCCATATATTATTACATTGTATCTGCTGAATAATTCAAATGATCATGTTCGGAGAGAAAGCCTGCCGGTTTTCTCTCCGTATTGTTATATATAAGCTTTTTTAAGGATGCATCATGAAACTTTCGGATGATATAAGAGTTTTAAAAGGAGTCGGTGAAAGAACCGCCGTACTGTTTGGCAAATTAAATATCTGTACAATAAACGATCTGGTCTTTAGCATTCCCCGAGATTTTATATTGTTTGAAAGTCCCGTTGTTCCTAACGAAGATATGGTATCACGAGGTATCGCATGCGCGGGATATTTTAAAGCAGGATCATATACCTCCTTTAAAAAGGGGCACCTGACGGTGAGTCATGCTGTTTTTATGTGCGAAAATATAAGCATCCGGCTTACATTCTACAATTCTCCCTATCTTAAAAAGCAGATTTCTCCCGATAAAGAATATGTCATCCGCGGGATCCTGGAGTCGGGGCGTGACAAAAGTTTTTCAATGTCTCATCCCAAGATATATACTATCGATCAATATAATGAAATAGAGGGTACACTTCAGCCTTTATATCCTCTTACCAATGGGCTTACAAACAATACTGT
>CACZSE010000195.1 GCA_902783735.1 uncultured Lachnospiraceae bacterium | reverse complement strand
ATATAAATATTCCATCATGGAAGACGGCAGAAAAATGCGGATTTGAGTTGGCGGAAACCAAGATGTACAAAGATATTGATGATGAGAGGGAAGAACTGTATAGGTTCTATAAGATAAACGGATGATAGATTAAATCGGAAGATTACGATTATATTTACGGCAGTATCTTGGTATAGAAAATAGACAGTATAGCAAAACAAAAAGGGGCGTGGATATGTCTGATGCAATAAAGAACTATCGTAATATGGTGGACCAGCCATGGGGCAGGATGTTCTATGAATTAATATATAGGCAATTGGATATAAAAGACGATAGGAAGTTAAGGATTCTGGATTTCGGAGCAGGGTTCTGCATAACGGCTGATCATTACGCCGGGTTTCACGATGTGATCGCATTGGAACCTAACGATGAAATGCGTCTTTTTTGCGTTAAGAATAATCCTTATGTTTTAGTCGATAAGGGAATAGATCATCTCATGACTATGGAAGATGATTCTTTTGATCTTGTCATCTGCCATAATGTTTTGGAATATACACCCGACAAAGCGAAAATCTTAGATCAATTGGTAAGGGTGACAAAGCCCGAAGGTATATTATCCATTGTGAAACACAATCTTTACGGAAGGGTTATGGCAAGCGCTGTTTTATCCGATGATCCCAAGATGGCGTTGAGCCTTTTAAATCAAGAAGATGAAAACAGTATGTTCGGAAAACGTGATGTATATAGCAATGAATGGCTTATAAAACTTCTTGAAGAGAAAATGGATTTTGTTGATACATACGCGATCAGAACATTTTTCGGATTATCATCTAATAACGATATCAAGTATACAGGTGATTGGTATCAATCTATGCTTGAACTGGAAACAAAAGCTTGCAGTATAGATGAGTACAAGAAAGTGTCGTTTTTTAATCACCTCATTTTCAAAAAGAGGTTTTAATATAGAAAACGTGCATATAATCTTAGGAGACAAAACAAATGAAACTTAAGAAACTTACTGAACATATATGGTATATGGCTTACGAGGAATAGCGCGACCGACCGAATCTTGGATATATAAAGGGGGGATAAACTAAAGATTATGACTGAAGATATAAGAGCACAAAAGGAAGACGTTTTGAGATTGTTTTTGCTTGAAGATGATGATTCTATAGGCATGGGACTTAAGTACTCTCTTGAAAAAGAAGGCTATGATGTTTCTCATGTAAAGACAAAGAGAGAAGCTTTTGAGACCTTAAAGGAAAATGAGTTTGACATGTGCATACTTGATATCAACCTTCCTGATGGAAACGGCTATGACGTATGCAGATATATCAAGGAAAGAGATGATATTCCGATCATCTTTTTAACAGCAAGCGATGCCGAAGTCAATGTGGTCATGGGACTTGAGATGGGGGCAGATGATTATATATGCAAGCCTTTCAGGATAAATGAGCTTATGGCCAGGATAAAGACTGTCCTTAGAAGAAGCTCAAAAGGAAAGACTGCCGAGGTTTCAGAGCCTGACGGGATCTTAAGGATCAAAAACATCTGCATCCATACGAATGAAGCAAAGGTCGGTCTGCTGGATGAGAGCGGATCAAATGAGGTGATTGTTGAACTGACAGCCCTGGAGTACAGACTCCTTTTAGCCTTTTGCAATAACAGAGGAAATGTTATGAGCAGAAGTCAGCTTCTCGAAGATATGTGGGATGTAAACGGTGATTTTGTCAATGACAACACGCTTACCGTTTATATAAAAAGACTGAGGGACAAGATAGAAAAGGATCCCGCTGATCCTCAGATAATAAAAACTGTCAGGGGACTGGGATATATGATTGAAAAATAAAGGAATGGGGGAGCCTTTAAATGTATAAGAACAGTGAATTCAAATATATGATCATTTCAGCGGTTTTGTTCACCGCTGTCATCTCTGTTTGCGGATATGCTCTTTGCGGCATAGCCGCATTTATTCTGCTAATGCTTACCGGAGCAGTTTTAACCGGTATATCTGCATATTTTACAAGACGAAGATATATAGATATAGAGGCTCTCAATTCATATCTGGTAAAAGTTCTTGCGGGAGAAGAAAATCCGGGGGTCCTTGATCAGAATGAAGGCGAGCTGTCTCTTCTTAAGACAAATATCTACAAGGCCACATCCACACTTTATTACCAGAAAGAGCTTTTATCAAAAGACAAGGCGGCACTTGCGGATGCAATAGCGGATATCAGCCATCAGCTCAAAACTCCGCTCACATCAATGATAGTCATGAACGATCTTTTAAAGACGGAAGAAGATAACGAAAAGAGGATCGAATTTTTAAATACCCAGTCAAACCAGCTGGACAGAATGAGCTGGCTTATACAGACACTTCTTAAACTATCAAAGATAGATGCCGGGACAATAACCATGAAGCCGGAAGAGATAAAGGCAAATGAGCTGATAAAGGAAGTCATTAAACCTTTTGAGATTCAGATGGAACTTAAAAACATCACATATTCTCAGAATGATTCAGATATGACTTTCAAATGTGATAAAAACTGGACCATAGAAGCACTTCAGAATATCGTAAAAAACTGTATCGAACATATGGATAACGGTGGAAGCCTTACCGTAGATGTATCCGATACAAATATCTACAGACAGATAGTGGTCAAGGATACGGGATACGGTATTTTGGATGAAGATCTGCCGCATATCTTTGAACGTTTCTATAAAGGGAAAAAAGCGGGAAAGGACAGTGTCGGCATAGGTCT
>CACZSE010000194.1 GCA_902783735.1 uncultured Lachnospiraceae bacterium | reverse complement strand
TACAGAGAGATTATAGGTGAAGATGTTAAGGAAAACCCCGAGTTGTGCAACATGTTTCCCTATGTTTACTCGCAGGCATCGGATATACCTTTCATTTTGAGATATTCCGATGATAAGCTCACGGCAAATCATGTTGTGAGTGAAGGACAGAAGATAAGACAGGCATTTATATACGACAGAAATATCATATCCGATAACAGGACCTTATTCTCAAAGATCGAAAACTTTGAAAAGGGCGAGACTCTTTTTGCATATACATGCAATGCAAGATCGGTACTTTATTCAAACTGTGTCAAGTGGGAACTGTCCACATATGAGAACACAAACATGTGCGGCTGTATCACCGAAGGCGAGATCACAAATGTAAACGGTAAAAATGTATTTGCAAATTGTACCTTTGTCGTATCGGCAGTAGGAGAAGAGGCTGCGAGTCAGCAGTATAATCCCTATGTTCTGTTCCAGGTTAGTACACTCGAAGGAGACAATAAAAAACTGCTCGATCATCTTATGGAGCTGGAAAAAAGGTACGAGCTCGATGATAAAGACGAAAGTGCGGTAAGGTTAAAAGAGTTTATACAAAACTGTGAGACAAGACTGTTCTATTCCGAAAACGGTGATCTGCCGAACGAAGCGGCGCTTAACATGGATATCAACCTGAAAGGATATGACCGTGTATGTGCCATAAGCGTGCTTGATACATCGCACATGAGATCCGTGTTCGATGAAGACATGATACTGTCAACATATAAGTACTATACCGGAAAATGTGCGGCATTTGCCAGAAGGAAAAACTACCGTGCATATGTTATAGACAGATGGCAGGTGGCCATAGCGGCACCTTCCTACATGGTGTCTCTGCGTGAATTTTCCGCAGACATGCAGGAACTGCAAAGAGAGCTTTTTGCAGCCACTGAGGAGTTTATTGCCATCGTGCCCATATTCTGTGTTATAAACGGAGTCGGTGTAGATAATATCAAGTCCGTTTACAGTGCGGCAAGACTTGAGATGATGCAGAAGAACATTCAGTTCCATATTAGGGACGCAAATGAAGACAGACTCGACGAGGAGAGCATTAAAGAAAAATATCACATGGTAAATGTGATCAATTATGCTCTTTCGCACGATAAAGTCATACCTTACTATCAGGGTATCTATGACAACAGACAAAAAAAGATATCACACTATGAATCGCTCATGCGACTTTTGGATGAGAACGGAAAGGTATATATGCCCGGACAGTTTCTTGATGTTGCGAGAAGTTACGGATTATTATATGATTCGCTCTCATTTACGATGATCCGGAAAGTCTTTGAGAGATTTAAAACGGAAAAAGGCATAAAAGTCAGCATTAACATGAGCATGCGAGACATAAAAAATGAAGAGCTTGTAGGATATATTTATGATTTTCTTTCAAAGGTATCCACGCCGAGCAGTTTTATTTTTGAGATACTCGAAAACGAGGATGTGGATGACTACAATGCGCTTGTCAGATTTGTGGACAATATCCATAAGTACGGAGGAATGATATCCATAGATGACTTCGGCAGCGGATATTCCAATCTCCAGCATATAGCGAGCATACATTCCGACTTTATAAAGATTGACGGTTCCATCGTAAAAAACTGCTGCAATAACCGCGAATCTGAGAATATCATAGCGTTACTTTCCGGATGGAAGGCGTTGACCGGCAGAGAAGTGAGTATCGTGGCGGAATATGTCGAGAACGAGGATATACAGAATAAGCTCGCAACCTATGAAATAGATTATTCACAGGGGTATTATTTCTCAAGACCCTCCAGTGAGATCGAATGATCGTTGGTTTTAAGAAGGTGAACCGTACACATGAGATATACTTCGGAAAATGTAAAAACGATAGGACTCATCGTTGAAGATATATTTACAGACTTTTCAAAAGAGACAATTCACAGCGTAGCACATGCGGTCATAGACAGAAAGGACATCAGACTTGTTGTCATAGCCGGAAGACAGGATGAGAGCAGTGATCCGAATGATAAACAGCATTGCTATAAGGTGGTCTATAACTCTATCCTTCAGATAGAAGAGATGTGCAGGTTCGACGGGCTCATACTCACGTTTCCCAATATGAAGGTTGAAAAAGACGGACGATTTGAGGGAATACCCAAGGTCTTTATTGCCAGTGACAGGGAAGATGAGACCACGGTAAATTACGATGATGAGATGGGAATACGTGAAGCCATAGATTATCTGGTAAAGATAATGGGAGTTACAAAGCTTTGCATGATAGGCGGAAGAGACGACAACGCCGATGCGATAAAAAGAAAGAAGATCTTCTCTGAGTGCCTCAATGAACACGGTATATACTTTGGACCCGAAAATTATGAAAAATCGGATATGTCAGTCAGATCGGAGGCAGCAGCCGTAAGGCTTCTTGACAGAAATCCCGGTGTACAGGCTATTTTTTGCGTAAACGATCAGACAGCTGTGGGTCTTTACAATGTCATGGCGAAAAGAGGACTTATGCCCGGCAAGGACATACTTGTATTTGGATTTGACAATACGCATATGTCGGGCGACATGATACCGCCGCTTGCTTCTATAGGCTCCGATTCTTCAAGTCTTGGACAAAAAGCACTGGAACTTCTTTTAAATAAGATGGCAGGCAAGGATGTGGAGAACGTTACCATCCCTACAAGACTTTACGGCAGAGAATCCTGCAATTATATAATGTATGATTATGATATAAGGGAAATGCTGGATGTTGATCCAAAGTTTATCTATCGTATGTTCGATGACTGCTTTTATCGTTACCGTAATGAGATAATAGATAAGGGGGCCATAGATTTAAAACGTTTGTTTTATGAATTTGTATCCAGAATGTTCATATGCATGAAGAACAGATATATGAGTGATGCTCAGTTTGAAGAGATCGAGAAACTCATAATCATTTTCTTTAAGAACCGTGCCATGGATTTTACGGATGCAAATATGTTTATAAGAAGTATAGAAAGACTTCAGGCAGCCATGAATGTGGTTCAAAAGTCGGTATATGTAAATGTAAAGAACAACCGTCTGCTCTCCAAAATGAGAAATTATGCCATTCAGGCTCAGTTTGTTTCAAGGAACATGGCAACAAGAGCGTACAACAACGGAAGGAACAGCATATTCGACTTCCAGATCGAAACGGCGGGAACGGATCTTTCATATGAAGGATCGATAGAATGTATAGTCGATAATCTCGACAAGCTCGGCCTTAGAAATGCGGCACTTTATCTTTTTGATGAACCTGTCACCTATGAAGAAAACACATCAAAGTTTCCTGAACGTATATATTTAAGGAGCACGATCAGAAACGGTGAGCTCTATGTGCTTCCGCCCGAAAGGCAGGAATGCATGATACGTGATATCTTTAGCAGGGAAGAGCTCAGCAGCGAAGGAAAGGGATATACCGCATTCCCGCTGTTTTTCGGTAATCGGGTATTTGGCGTACTGGTCTGCGGCATGAACAGAGAGATATTGGATAAAGGAGAATATATCTCCGCACAGTTAAGCCGTGCCAT
>CACZSE010000193.1 GCA_902783735.1 uncultured Lachnospiraceae bacterium | reverse complement strand
ATCGATCTGCGGATAAACCTTCGAAAGTTCCTTTTCAAGTACTACCATGGCAAAAACACTGGTACCTGCAGAAGTATTGCCTGTACGTTTTCTTACGGAATTGGTAGCTGTCATACCCGTACCGGCATCTCCTTCGGGAGGAGCAAGTTTTATACCGCTCTTCAGATCACCGGAAGGATCGAGAAGCCTGGCACCCTCGTCCGTAAGCATACCCGCCTGTTCACCGGCGCTCAAAACTTTCGGAAGAATATCGGAGAGCTTTGCACCAAATCCCTTTTTAGAAGCCAGATCGTCAAATGTGGCAACCATGTTCTTATCATAATCACCTGTATTTATATCTATCGGGAACATTCCGGAAGCATCACCCACACCCAAAACCTTTTCACCGGTGAGTTTCCAGTGAACATATCCTGCGAGTGTAGTGAAAAAAGCCACCTTGGAAATATGCTCTTCCTTGTTCAGGATCGCCTGATAGAGATGAGCGATACTCCATCTTTGCGGAATATTGTAATTAAGAGCTTTTGTAAGCTCCTCGGCAGCCTGCTCCGTAATAGTATTTCTCCATGTTCTGAAAGGGACGAGCAATTCACCCTTGTCATCAAAAGCGAGATAACCATGCATCATTGCAGAAATACCAAGCGCTCCGAAAGAGGTGAGTTTAACACCGTATTTTTCGTTTACATCCTTTTTAAGCTTAGCATAACAGTCCTGAATACCCTGCCATACATCGTCCAGAGAATATGTCCATACACCATTCTCAAAACGATTTTCCCATTCATGATCACCACCCGCTATCGGTGTGCCCTTCTCATCAATGAGAACCGCCTTAATCCTGGTCGAACCAAATTCAATACCAAGATAAGACTTACCCTGTTCGATCAATTCTTTGTTTTCCATGTAACCCCTCCGTTATCTTATGATATTTATATTATGCAGCATATTACATACAAGTGAATAAAGCGCTGTATTTCAGCACATTATATAACGATACGCAATGAATAAAGAACAAGCGTGTTTGAATCCGTTTACACCGACCCGGAAAATATATCCGGTGAAAACTCTTGAACTACGTCGGTACTTATGCGCTGTTTTTGGCGTATTTCGTCCCACTACACAGCGAACGAAGCGAAAGCGGACGTGAACCCATTTACACCGACCCGGAAATATATCCGGTGAAAACTCTTGAACTGCGTCGGTACTTATGCGCTGTATTTCAGCGCATTATGTACCGCTACGCAGTGAACGAAGCGCAAGCGTGTTTGAACCGGATATATTTCCGGTCGGTATATCCTCACCCCGCTATTGAGTTCCCCGTATAAAGCTGGTAGTATTTACCCTTCTGTTCGATCAGTTCGTCGTGGGTACCGCGCTCAATGATCTTACCGTGCTCCAACACCATTATAGCATTGGAATTCTTAACTGTGGATAACCTGTGTGCAATAACAAAGCTTGTTCTGCCGTTCATCAGCTTATCCATTCCATCCTGAACAATGCGCTCGGTACGTGTATCTATCGAACTTGTAGCTTCGTCAAGGATAAGAACGGGCGGATTGGCAATCGCAGCCCTTGCTATAGCCAGGAGCTGTCTCTGTCCCTGACTGAGGTTTGAGCCGTCACCCTTTAGCATGGTATTGTAACCATCGGGCAATCTCTTAATGAAGCCGTCCGCATTGGCAAGTTTTGCAGCTGCAATGACTTCTTCATCAGTCGCATCAAGCTTACCGTAACGGATATTGTCCGCAACCGTTCCTGTAAAAAGGTGCGTATCCTGAAGGACCATACCGAGACTGTGTCTCAGATCATCCTTTTTGATCTTGTTTATATTGATACCATCGTAGCGGATCTTACCATCCTGAATATCATAGAATCTGTTGATAAGATTGGTGATTGTTGTTTTGCCCGCACCGGTAGAGCCGACAAATGCGATCTTCTGCCCGGGTTTTGCAAAGAGCTTTATGTCATGAAGGACCATCTTCTCATCCGTATATCCGAAATCGACCCCGTCAAAAACAACATGTCCCTTAACCTCAACATAATCGGTCGTCCCGTCAGCCTTATGAAAATGCTTCCAGGCCCATCTGCCTGTCTTTTCTTCACATTCAACGAGCTTGCCTTCAACCTCTTTCGCATTTACAAGAGTAACGTATCCGTCATCAACCTCAACTTCCTCATCCATGATCTTAAAGATCCTGTCCGCACCCGCCATGGCCATGACTATGGCATTGGCCTGCATGCTGACCTGGTTGATGGGCATATTGAAGCTCTTGTTAAATGATAAGAAGCTTACCAGAGCGCCTATCGTAAGCCCTGTATAACCGTTTATTGCCAAAAAGCCACCTATGACAGAACATAAAACATAACTCAGATTACCGATCTGGGCATTCATGGGCATCATGATATTGGCATAGCCGTTTGCCTTGAAAGCACTGGTACCGAGTTCATCGTTTAACACCTTAAAACCGGCCTTTGCCTCTTCTTCGTGACAGAATACCTTAACAACCTTCTGCCCTGTGATCATCTCTTCTATATATCCGTTTACGGCGCCTATATCCTTCTGTTGTTTTAAGAAAAATCTTCCGCTGAGTTTAGCCGTCTTTGTTGTAACAACAAGCATGACCACGATCATCATGACAGTAACTATCGTAAGCGGAATGCTCAATACGCACATGCTTATAAAAACGCTCACTATCGTAAATGAAGCATTTATGATCTGGGGCAATGACTGGCTTATAAGCTGACGTAAAGTATCTATATCATTTGTATAGACACTCATGATATCTCCATGGGTATGACTGTCAAAAAATCTGACAGGAAGTCTCTCCATATGCTCAAAGACATCATTTCTTATATTTCTCATGACACCCTGCGTAACAGTGACCATGATCCTGGCCTGAACATAGTTACATATTATGCCAAGAACATAGAAACGAGCCACAACGAATATTGCATGTGTCAACGGTGAAAAATCCGGAACATCTTCCAAAAGCAACGGTGTGATGTAATCGTCTATCAGCGATCTTGTAAACAAGGTTCCCTGAACATTACACAAAACACCTGTAACGATCATTAAAAATACCAGTATGCAATGAACTTTATAATCCTTGAAGACGTAAGCCATCAGTCTTTTAAACAGCTTACCCGGATTCTCAACATTCGGTTTAACGCCTCGCGGCACTCTGCTACCGGGACCCGGCATAACTTTATCCTCCTAAATTTGAAACATCAAACTTATGCAGGCTGATCAAAATCGCCTCCGCCGCTTGTCTGAGTTTCGTAAATCTCCTTATAAATCTTATTTGACTGCAAAAGTTCTTCATGTGT
>CACZSE010000192.1 GCA_902783735.1 uncultured Lachnospiraceae bacterium | reverse complement strand
TGTTAGAACCCGAAATAGTAAAACTCGACAGAGAACTCATATCGGGAATAGATCATCTGCCCGAGAAACAGGAGAATGTTACCAGTCTCGTTTTGTATTTCCATTCCAAGAATATGCTTGTGGTAGCTGAGGGAATAGAGGAAAAGGCCGAATTTGACTTTTTGGTAGGGATAGGTGTGGATCTTTTCCAGGGTTATTACCTGGCAAGACCGGCATGATCATAAAGCAAAATTATATTTAAGATAAAGAAACAAGGGGAAATAAAGGGGAGAAAAGTATATATGAAAAAGAAAGAAAAAAGGGTTGGGCAACTTAGATATGCTTTAAAGCAGGTATGGGATGCCGACCCGTTACTTTTAATATTCACACTGTTCAAGAATTCTATAGAACAGATCTTTTATGTTTTTTTCTTTGTATATCTCACAAAGTATATTTTCAACTGCATAGAGAACAACATAGAATACAGGAAGCTTGTTACCTTCCTTATATTCGCATGTCTCGGGCATGTATGCGTGCACTTTATCTGTGGATGGTATGAGACATACAGAAAGATCAAGATGCCAGAGGTTTACAGATATATCTTTCATCGTGTGATGGATATTTCCGATACCATAAAGCTGTCGGATTATGAATCTCCGGAATTCTATGACAAATATGCAAGAGCACTGGACAGGTGCGCTGAATCATCCATCGATCTGGCGATACAGACGGGGGTATATATCGGCAACGTGGGTGCTACCATTATGTCATTAGTGATCATAGTAACCGTAGATCCCGTCCTTTTGATCTTCATGATAATTCCAATGGTTGTCAGTCTTTACTTTGGAAAGAAGAACGGAAAATGCAATTATGACAGAGAGAAGGATATAACAAGGGACAAGCGAACGGCAGACTATGTAAAAAGAGTTTACTATGAGAAAAAATGTGCTGCCGAGATCAGACTTTTTGACATAAATTCCATAATGCTCGACAAACAGCAAAAGGCCGTCGAGAGAATGGGCGAGATATCTCTTAAATATCGTATGAGATCGGCATTGTATTCTTTTATCATGAAGGGAAGCTATTCAATACTCGCAGGTATAGCCGCATATATTTATGTTGCATTTCGTGTTAAATACGGTCATGTCTCTGAACTATCAAGCTATGTTGCCATGATATCGGCAATGGCGTTTTCAACGGATCAGCTCAAGCATGCGGTCGAGAACAGGATATTCCTAAATAATGAATCAAAGTTGTTTAAGAATCTTCAGGAATTTTTGGAAGCAGAAAGAGTGCCGGAAGATGCAAAGCCCGATGTGGGAGAGATCAAAAGCATCGAACTTAAGGATGTTTCCTTTACTTATCCGGGATCTGAAAAAAGTACGGTAAATAATATAAGCCTTACTTGGAATAAGGGTGAAAAGCTTGCTATAGTCGGCTATAACGGCGCGGGAAAAACAACCCTCATTAAGCTCATAATGGGACTCTATCCGGTGACCTCAGGTCAGATACTGGTAAACGGAAAAAATATAAATGATATAGATCTTGATGCATACAGAAAAAGATTCGGTACCGTATTTCAGGATCTTCAGGTATTTGCCATGCCGCTTGTCACCAATGTACTTATGAGAAAGCCAAAGGATGAAAATGACTATGAGCTGGCAAAAAAAGCCCTTAAGGATGCCCAGTTTGATGTGGATCATCCGGGACTTATAAAAGGCCTTGATACGATAGTAAGCCGTGAGTTTGATGAAGAGGGATTTATACCATCAGGCGGACAGGCTCAAAAGATCGCTATTGCAAGAGTATTTGCAATGCAGCCGGACATGGCAATATTGGATGAGCCATCATCGGCATTGGATCCCCTTGCGGAATATAACATGTATAACAACATGATGCGCCTTTCAAAAGGCAGAGGTGTGATATTTATTTCCCACAGACTCAGTTCTGCGAGAATGGCTGACAGGATCTACATGATGAAAAACGGCAGTGTAGTGGAGCATGGAACCCACGAACAGCTGATGGAAGCCAAAGAGCATTATTATGAGATGTTCATGTTACAGGCTGAAAACTATCAGGACAGCCTGCCTGAAGAAATGCTTAAGGGGGCGGAAGCATTTTATGCGTAAGGAAGAAAACAAAAAAAGAAAAGATAAGGAAAAAGGTGAAAGCATCACTGTCCGTCAGATGGTAAAAAATGTTGTTTATCTTATTAAGTATGCCGCAAGATATGACAGATCACTGATAGTTAAGATAATGTTTTTGAATGTATTCTTACTGAGCGGTCTTGCTTTTAATGACACCTTCATACTGAAGATGATCATTAACGGTCTGACGGGTAAAACTGAATTTTCAAAGATAATGGTATTGCTCCTTATCTCGCTCGTACTTGTAGTGCTTTTGGAATGGGCCGGACAGTTGTTAAATGAATGGGCAAAGGCAAAGCTCATACCTCTGTCGGGAAGGATACAAAGGGATCTTGCAAAAAAGAACAGTCTTAAGGATCTGATCTTCTATGATGATCCCCAAAACTATGATACATATGCGGTAGTGTCGCAGCGCGCGGATGAACTGATAGAAGATGCCGTTACAATAGTGAGCAAGATAATCGGCGGGATAGTTGCCCTGTTTGTTGCGGCCACCATGATCTTAACCATAGATCCCATACTTGCGATCTTTCCCATTGCCGGTTTTATCGTAAATCTTTTGACACGTTTTAAGATAGAGAAGATCAATTATACATGGTGGACGGAATATAAGCTTAAGATACGAAAAGCAGATTACAGCAAGCGTGTTTTCTACCGTCCGGAATTTGCCAAGGAATGTAAGCTCACAAACGTTAAGGAGCCGTTGAGAGAGCAGTTTGATGAAGCGCTTGATGAAGCATCAAAGGAGGGGTGGATATACGGACCGCCTTTAACATGGGTATCACTTGTGAACTGGATCTCCGTATTTACGATCTTTTCGTTTTTTGCAATACCGGCCTACCTCGGATATCTTGCTCTGGTCATAAAATCCATTGCCCTGGGAGAGGTGGCTTCTGCCAACAATGCATCAAATTATGTCAGAAGAAACTTAAATGATATCAATTATTGTCTGGTGGATTTCCAGATGATAGGTCTCTACGGAGATAAGCTTATAAAGCTTTTGGAATATGAACCGAACATTGAGGTCGCAGACGGACTGACTCCAAACAAAGGCTCAGAGGTGCTCAGTCTTTCCCATGTATCTTTCAGATATCCGAATACGGATAAGGATACTTTGGATGACATATCAATTGAGATACATCCGGGAGAAAAGATTGCCATTGTAGGTGAGAACGGTGCGGGAAAGACCACATTTGTAAAGCTGTTAATGCGTCTTTACGATGTCACAAAAGGAAGCATACGATACGGAGAACATGATATTCGTGAATACAACACCCGTGAATACAGGAAGAAGATAAGCGCGGTATTTCAGGATTATAATATCTATGCCGCCACACTTGCCGAAAATGTACTTTTGGGACAGGTGGGTGAAAATGACAGAGAAGATATTGAAAATGCACTGAAGAAAGCCGATTTTACAAAGAAACTCAATTCACTTCCCGAGGGCCTTTATACTCCTCTGACAAGGGAATTTGATGAATCTGGAGTAAATCTTTCCGGCGGTGAGAGTCAGAAGGTTGCGATCTCACGAGTGTTCTTGAAAAATGATGATCGTGCGATCTCTATACTGGACGAACCATCTTCGGCGCTTGATCCCGTTTCAGAGTATAAGCTCAATAAAAACCTGATCGAAAATGCAAAAGAAAACACGGTTATTTTCATCTCTCACAGACTTTCGACGACGCGCATGGCCGATCGTATTTATCTTTTTGAACACGGAAGGATCATTGAACAGGGGACTCACGATCACCTTATGGCATTAAACGGTCGCTACAGAGAGATGTTTGACAGACAGGCGCATAACTATATTTTATAAGAATCTTGCAGGTGTGGACATTACCCATCGTATAACTTATACTTGTTAGGATAGGGAGTTTGAACATCATGAAAAAACTGACGGATCTGCTTATAAATATATACAAAAAATACGGCTATCTGTTTCAGGGCAGACTTTTTAGCGCTGTCATTCTTTTCTATAAAGAAAACAGGGTATCTGCCGGTTCTTATGAAGCTTTAAAGCATGTATTTTCGCATTTTGGCAGCATTAAAGTATATAAAAAGAGTAAGACCGTGTCGTTACACGATCTGTTAAACAACTGTACATTTGATGAGGAAGGCTGTTCAAATTTCATATATACATGGGATATCTATAAATCCTCACGTATCAAGGGAAGGATATTGGGAAACTGTACCATC
>CACZSE010000191.1 GCA_902783735.1 uncultured Lachnospiraceae bacterium | reverse complement strand
TATATAGCACTGCTAGTCCTTTGCAGGCGCATCCTTGAGGATTGCATAGATATCTTAGGCTTTTCGGCACCTGAAAGAATGTAGTAATGGTATACAGGGAGAAGGAACATGATATTCAGATGTAAAAATTGTGGTGGAAATATTGTTTACAGTCCGGAAAAGAGGAAGATGTGCTGTCCGCACTGCGATTCCCTCGATTCCGAGGAAAGAGTCGACACACCGGCTCTTGTCGAGACTTACAAGGTAAGCTGTTCAAGCTGCGGAGCTCCGGTAGATATCAAGGAGCATACATCGGCTACGAGATGTCCGAACTGCGGCAACTATTTTATTTTGGATGAAAGAGTGGAGGGGCAGTTTAAACCTCATCTTATAATCCCGTTTAAGATAGGGAAAAAGGATGCACAGGAATTCTTAAAAAAGGAATTCTTAAACCGTCCGTTTACGCCCGCGGGATTCATGAGCATGGCCAGCCTTGAAAAGATGGAAGGTAACTATGTTCCGTTCTTTATGTATGATTTTCACAGTGACATGACATATCAGGCTGTGGGTACAAAAGTAAGGTCATGGACCAGCGGGTCCTACAGATACACCGAAACTTCATATTATGATGTATACAGAGATATGGAGGCCGATTTTTCAAGGGTTCCCGTAGATGCTTCCATAGCCATGGAAGACGGGATCATGGATCTTTTGGAACCTTACGATTACAAACAGCTTGAAGAACATCAGGACAAATACCTGTCGGGCTTCCTGGGCGAAAAATACAACATCGGAGAGCGTGAACTGACTCCCAGAGCGGAAGCAAAAGTAAAAAGTGATTCCAGTGAAATGCTTAATGCCACGGTTGGAGGATATGCGACTCTGACAAATGTCCATGAGACGATAAATGCCATTAAGAAAGGTGTGGATTATGCATTGCTTCCCGTATGGGAATATATTTACACTTATCAGGGCAAGGAATATAAATATCACGTAAACGGTCAGACAGGAAAGGTTCTCGGTGAGACGCCTGTTGCAAAGGGTAAGGTAGTAGCATACGGATGCACCGTATTTGCTCTGGTCACCATCGCCGGATTTCTTATCAGATCACTGTTGTTTGCACTGTAGGACATAGGCATAAGGAGAGAACATGATAAGGTTTTTCAAATATTTTAAGATTCCGTTCATTCTGCTGGCAATCCTGGCAGTCATTACCGTTATAGCCAATGCGGCTTCGGGTCCTGACGCAGAAATAGTCAGAGCCAACACTCAGACAGATCTTAAAAGAAACGTATTTAATTATGCCGGGAATCTGGAGGATGCTCAGGTTGCGGCACTCGAAGAGCAAATAGCTTCGATGGAAGACACTATAGGATGCGATATTGCCATCATTACACTCAATGAGACGCTTTCAGACGCGGGATACAGATCAACTCCGGATAAGTGGGTCATGGAATTTGCCGATGATTTTGCGGATGAACATATGATGGGGTATGATGCACCTTACGGGAACAGTATCGTTTTTATAGATAATCTGTATCGTGAGGAGGTTACCGGAAAAGTCTATTCATGGATATCGACAAGTGGTCTTGCCATGGAGAAGTTAAGTCAGTCGGACTGTGAGAGTATCATGGATGATGCACTTTACTATCTGGACGATTATTCAAATGCGGAAGATTATTATAAAGCATATGCCAGAGTTATAGAGCTCTTGCCTAAGTATTTCGGATCCAAGGCCGAAACTATCGCAAGAAAGATATTCGACCCGCTTTATATAGTCTTATTTTCACTGTTGTTTGCGCTCTTTTATATATTGATAAATTGGACGACCAGTGCGGGAGTAAAAACGACTGTAAGTACTCAGTACGTAAACGGAGGACATCCGAATGTTCGTGTCAAGAAGGATACGTTCATAAGGAAATCCGTTACCAAGACAAAGATAGAAACAAGTTCAGGGGGTTCGGGGGGACACACTTCATCCGGAGGTCACAGCCATGGTGGCGGTGGTCACAGCAGATGATGAACAACCATTCATTTATTGAGGTGTAACCATGGAAGAGAATAGGGACAACAACCTGACCGAAGAGACAAAAGACGAAACTGTAGCAGAGACAAAAACAGTTGAAGACAACTCAACCGAGACCGCGGTACAGCCGCAGGAAGGCAACGAAGCAGAGAACACTGAGAAACCGCAGGAAGAAAATGCGGACACGGCTGCCGAACAGCCAAGTGAAGAGTCCGCGGCAGAGGCTTTTGAACAGCCGCAGGCTGAAGGTGAAACAGACAAGGAAGCTTCTGAGGAAGAAAATGCGGACACGGCATTAACCGAGGAGGAGATCAGGCAGGAACGCATAAAAAAGATCAAGATCGGCGTTATAGCGGCCGGCGGCGTATTTATCTTACTGGCAGCGGTTTATGCGGCTTCGCTTTTGGGCGGAAAGAATACTGCGATAGATAAAAACAATCCCGTAGTTGCAGCTGCCGTGGAAGAAGAGGAAGAGAAGGTCACATTTGCGCCCGTTACTCCAAAGGCCCAGCTTAAAGAGGACGAGGAACCGCCTGTGGAGAGCCTTTTATGCATAGCTCAGGGCAATGCAAGATACGAAGAATGCATATATGCCGACGGCGGAGTCATGATCGTTAAGAATAAGGAACTCTACGGTGCTGTTGACTATGAAGGAAAAGAGATAGTAGCTTGTAAATATGCCGATGTGGAACAGTTACCCACCAAAGATGGCAGATTTGTGCTTTCCAACAGCAAAACGGAAAACATCACCAAGGAACAGGATGGCACCACATATTCCTATGAAGATGTGATAACCACATATACTCTTTTCGATAATACCGGCAAGAAGCTTTACGAAGGAAATGATCAGGTCCTGTCATCGGGAGATGTCTATATCCTTGCCAAGGAAGATGACGAGGACAGTACAAATAACAGACTGGAATATTACAGGCTTGATAAAGCAGGTAAGGCTATGCTCACATTATATGTGAACGACCAGTTCTCCATGAACGGATTTAAGGACGGAAAGACCGTAGTCATGGGATTTACGGCTAAACCCACGCCCGATCAGGAGACAAACCCTACCAATCTCTTTTGCGGGACCATGGACGACAAGGGTAAGGTATCATGGTATGCCAAAGCCCCCGGGATCGATGAATTCGATGACGAAGTCGCTCAGTGGAAAGAGGACAACAAAGTAATAAAGAAGCAGAGTACAAAAAAGACAAAAAAATCAAAGAAAAAAGCAAAAGAAGTGCTCTACGATGAGGATGGAAATGAGATACCTCAGGATGAGACCGACGAGACAGAGGAAGAACTGAGCGAAGAATCGGAGGATGAGGAACTCGAAGAGGATGAGCTTGACGAAGAGGAAGAAGAGCAGGACGAGGAACTCGACGAAGAAAACCCTGATGATGAGTACGATGATGAAGAAGATCTTGATATGAGTGCGGGACCTTCGTATCACATGAATGAGATATTAAATGCGCCCAATGGAGGCTATTTTGTCTATAAGGATCTCTATGATGTGGAAGATTCATATTCGTGGTATACCGAGAAAGGTATCTGGTATGCGGATCTCGACACGGCATTTATGAAAGCAGATCCCAAAAAAGGCTTTGTCCTGGGCAATTTCAATAACGGAGCGGTAGAAGCAAAGAGCTATCTGTATGACGGTGAGAACTACTATAACTATGGAAAGTATATGGTTCTTACCATAGGCGATAAGGATGTTCTTATAGATATCACCAAAGGTCAGGGCATGACCAATGAGGATCTTACGGACAGAATAGTCGTAAATATTCACGATCAGATAGAGATATCGGATGCTCCCTACTGGCTTTACAGGGATGGCAATAAGTACGGTTATCTGGATCTTAAAGGAAAAGAACTTAAAGTATCCTATGACGCCGCTACGGCGTTTGTAAACGGTTATGCCATGGTCATTAAGAATGGCAACGCGTTTATCATAAATGACAAGCTTGAAGAAGTTGAAGATGTTGGAGCAGCCGAAGATGTTCAGACCATCGGTGATGTTTTTGTGATCTCAACCGATTCGGGCGAGAGAAGATATATGCTCAAATCCGTGAGAGAAGATCCCACGGGAACAAAGACTACGTCTTCGGGAGCTGCCGCTACAACAACATCGGGAGCAGAGACCAAGGAAAAAGACGGGTCTCAAAAAAGTAAGAAATAAGAAGTAGGAAGATAATATGTCGAACATTGATCAGTCAAAGATACGTAACTTTTGTATAGTTGCGCATATCGATCATGGAAAATCAACCCTTGCGGACCGAATAATAGAAAAGACCGGACTGCTCACAAGCCGTGAGATGCAGGAACAGGTTCTTGACAACATGGATATCGAAAGGGAAAGAGGTATCACCATAAAGGCCCAGACGGTCAGAACCGTATATAAGGCAAATGACGGAGAGGAGTATATTTTCAATCTTATAGATACTCCCGGACACGTGGATTTCAATTATGAGGTAAGCAGATCGCTCGCTGCATGTGACGGAGCCATACTGGTAGTCGATGCCGCTCAGGGAATAGAGGCTCAGACTCTTGCAAATGTTTATCTGGCTCTTGACCATGATCTGGATGTTTTTCCTGTCATTAACAAGATAGACCTTCCGAGTGCCGAACCGCAGAGGGTAATAGACGAGATAGAAGATGTCATAGGTATTGAGGCGCAGGATGCACCTCTTATAAGTGCTAAAAACGGTATAGGCATAGAAGAGGTTCTTGAGCAGATAGTTGCGAAGATACCTGCTCCTAAGGGCGATCCGAACGCTCCCTTAAAAGCACTCATATTTGATTCGCTTTACGATTCTTACCGCGGTGTCATCGTATTTTGCAGACTGATGGACGGTAAAGTGTCCAGAGGAAGTCATATACGTATGATGGCTACAAAAGCGGTATGTGAAGTGGTCGAGGTCGGAACTTTTGGTGCAGGTCAGTTCATTCCCTGTGATGAACTGAGTGCCGGTATGGTAGGATATATCACCGCATCCATTAAAAATGTAAAGGATACGGCAGTAGGTGATACGGTCACAGATGATGACAATCCGTGTGATGAGGCTCTTCCGGGATACAAGGAAGTAAGATCCATGGTCTATTGCGGTATGTATCCGGCTGACAGCGCAAAATATGAAGATCTTAAGGATGCACTTGCAAAGCTCCAGTTAAATGATGCTTCGTTACATTTTGAACCGGAAACCTCCATTGCTTTGGGCTTTGGGTTCAGATGCGGGTTTTTAGGGCTTTTACATTTGGAGATCATACAGGAAAGACTCGAAAGAGAATATAATCTCGATCTGGTAACTACCGCTCCGGGTGTTATTTACAGAGTATATAAGACAAACGGAGAGATGATCGAACTGACCAATCCATCAAATCTGCCCGATCCTTCGGAGATAGATTATATGGAAGAACCCATTGTCAATGCAGAGATCATGGTCACCACCGAGTTTATCGGAGCTATCATGCAGTTATGTCAGGAAAGACGCGGAAAGCATATCAGCATGGATTACATGGAAGAGACAAGAGTCCTTTTGAAATATGAACTTCCGTTAAATGAGATCATTTACGATTTCTTCGATGCGTTAAAGAGCAGATCCAGAGGATATGCGTCATTTGACTATGACCTCAAGGGCTATGAGAGATCCGAACTTGTTAAACTGGATATACTCATAAACAAAGAAGAAGTGGATGCCCTTTCATTTATCGTTCATAAAGACAGCGCTTACGAACGCGGCAGAAAGATGTGTGAAAAATTAAAGGAAGAGATACCGAGACATTTGTTTGAGATACCGATCCAGGCAGCAGTAGGCGGAAAAGTCATAGCCAGAGAGACAGTCAAAGCAATGAGAAAAGATGTTTTGGCCAAGTGCTATGGCGGTGATATAACACGTAAGAAAAAGCTTCTTGAAAAACAGAAGGAAGGAAAGAAACGAATGCGTCAGATAGGCAATGTGGAGATCCCGCAGAAGGCCTTCATGAGTGTACTGAAACTGGACGAGGATTAACATCCTATGAATGATAAAAAAGCTTTGGGGATATATATACATATCCCCTTTTGTGTGAGAAAATGCCTGTATTGTGACTTCCTGTCAGATACGGCTGACAGCAGTGTCATAAATGATTATATCGAGGCAGTCAAAAAGGAAATATCATATACAGCCCTCGATTGCGTTGACTTTAAAAGTCAATTTGAGGTTAAGACCATTTTCTTTGGGGGAGGAACACCGTCTTTAATAAAAAGCGATCACATAAGCCGTATCCTTGATAAGGTAAGAGAAAGGTTTGATGTGTCGGAAGAAGCCGAGATAACGATCGAGTGTAATCCCGCAACGGCCGATCTTTTAAAAATGAAGGACTGGATAAAGTCGGGAGTAAACAGATTAAGCATCGGACTGCAATCTTCGATCGACGGGGAACTGAAGCTTTTGGGACGTGTTCATGATAAAGAACAGTTCGAAGAAACATATAAAAATGCCATTGAGGCCGGATTTGAGAATATCAATATAGATATCATGAGTGCTTTGCCCGGTCAGACCCCGGAAAGCTACAGAAAGACTCTCGAATATGTTATTGCCCGTAAACCGAAACATATTTCGGCCTACAGTCTCATAGTTGAACCGGATACTCCTTTTTATGAGATATACGGTGAGGGTAAGACTGCCTGTGCAGACTTTGGGAGTAATGAACCGGGTGAGAAAAGAGTCTGGCCCGACCTTCCCGATGAGGATACGGAAAGAGAGATGTATTATCTTACGGAAGAACTTTTGGCTGAACACGGATATGAAAGATATGAGATATCCAATTACAGTAAAAAGGGCTACGAATGCAGACATAATATATCTTATTGGGACGGAACCGATTATATAGGCTTCGGAGTGGGAGCCGCAAGTTATTTAAACGGTATCAGGTACAGCAATACTTCGGATATATATACATATATAAATGCTTGCATGCAGCTTGACAGGATAAGAGAGGCCGACGCATTTGACATGTATACGGAAGATGAAGAGATGAGCTTTGATCCCTGTTCATATCTTACCGATGAAAAGTATCATGAACAGATACATAAACTCTCTTTACAGGAAAAGATGGAAGAGTTTATGTTTTTGGGACTTCGCATGATGAAAGGAGTATCCAAAAGCGAGTTTAAGAAAAGGTTTTTAAAAGATATCCGTGATGTATATCCGCAAATACCGGATAAGCTTATAAAACAGGATCTTCTTATTGAAGAAGGCGATAGTTTCAGGCTTACAAAAACCGGAATAGATGTAAGCAATGTGGTGCTTGCAAATTTTTTGCTCTGAATATCAAAAAGTTGTTGACATTGACAAAGGCTTGTTTTATTATAATTAGGCGTGTTTACATCGAATCGTCCGTGTCCGGCTGGATGTAGCACCGGAAAAACTCGGAT
>CACZSE010000190.1 GCA_902783735.1 uncultured Lachnospiraceae bacterium | reverse complement strand
TTCAGGCCACCGGCTCGGAAGCTACCTTCACCACTCCATGTCATAAACCCCTTCCAGCCTTGAGGGTTCTCTCTGAATGACGGTCTGCGGCTACTCCTCTTCGTCATAGCTTTTAGTTATGCTGTTTTGTAAAGAATATATCATCCATATCCTTTTTGTCAACCGTTATCTGACGAATTTATCCATCAGATAGTCGACTCTCTTTTTTGTGATATCCGAACCTGTAGAGTACTCTAACATCGGCTGCATTGAACCACCTTCAAAATCTGCTCCTGCCGCTCTTACCGAAGCTTCCTTTTCTTTTATCCACTGCTTCTGTTCTTCGGTGAGCTCATCCATCTCTTTTTCTTCTAAGGTATTTCGTAAATATCCCCATATATCATTTAAGAGATGATCCCACATATCATATGACTCATATGACAGGCTGTTCATAGTCTGCTGATCAAGAAGTGAGTCCGAACCAAATGAGTCATCAATCTCCTTCTGACGTTTTGCCACCTCATCATATTCACTGATAAGACCCGAAGCGTCCGTCACATGGGATTCATCCACGTTACTCATATCCGGATCGCCGTTGTCACTTATCATGCAGTTGATCTGCTTAACCTTACGATTTGCAAATTTGCTGTACTGGTTATTCTTAAAGCTGCAATCCGTAAATGTTACTTCAGCATATTCCGAAAGTTCAACAAAATAACAAGTAGAGAATTCTTCCGAAACCCGATTGTTCTTAAACTCACAATTCTCAAAATTGATATCATAACCCGAATCAACGGTTATCATAGACAGATCACTGCTATCCCTGAATGTACAATCCTTAAAGTTGCAGGTATAGGCATTACCCAGACTCAGCAATCCGTAGGTACACTCATATATATCGGAATTTAAAACCTCCATATAATCGATATATCTGCCCTCAATCCCATAGGTTCCGCATCCGAACAGTCTGCAGTTATCTATCTTCATGCCGAATGCACTCTCCAGCTCGATAACGCTTCCGCTGCAGTAACCCGGCTCAACATTGTGACCTGCCGTAATATTTCTCAGGGTCACATTCCTTGTGTTCATAAAATGCATTACGGGACTGTATGCGTCATCCACACATATGAGTACATCGGCTCCTTCTTTGGCTTCTATACAGAAGTTATTGACACCCGAGATCTTATATTCACCATATTCGTATGTAACAAAATCGTTGTGGATATTAGCTTCATTTACGGCCGAAAAGTCGTAAGTACCTGCTTCAAGCAGAACCTTTTTATTGTTTGCGATACTGTTTAACAGATCCTGTGCATTTGATACCGTAGCCGTTTCAAAATATCGAAGGCTCTCTCTGTCTTTTAACTTCTCCGACTCTTTTCTTATATAGTAATTACTGGTAACCGAATAGTAATATTCATCGCTTCCGACTTCCCCGTCGGTATATACAGATGAACATATAAGAGTATCATCATCTATCAAAGTGATCTTTTGAACTCCCGATTCATCTTCCTCAAAAGGATCGGTAAACTTGTAGCACCACTCCTGATTCTCACACTCTTTGTATGCAGGCTCATTGAGAAGCAAAAGTTCATTTCCAAGATACTTTGTATTGCTCTCAAATCCGCTGAACTTATAATCTGCGAACATCTTACCGTCCTTTTCATATATATTCATGGCTGAAGAAGGACTGTACGGATCATCACTCATGTCACAGCTGTTATAATGCTCATCCTTTCCGTACTGTGATTCGTAGATGGTATATATCATCTCCCACTGACCTGTCAGAGCTTTTGTCTTATCCGAAGCACTATCGGTAACCGTTTCGGTATTCTCATCGGTATCGGTGGCCTCATTAACCTGCACGGTCCCGCTTTGAGTCGTCTGATCATTATTTCCCGTCAGCTGTGCATCCTGTCCTTTAGAAGTACACGCAGTCAATGTGATACAGATCAATATCCCGCTTATAAATGTCAGGACTTTTCTTTTTGACAATATGGTTTCTTTCATGTTCCTTCTCTCCCTTATCGTTCTCAAACCTTTTCGTTCCTTTTCATCCTGTCCGTCACCTGTGACTATTTCAGATTTATCTCCGGCATGAGCTCATCGGCAACTATACGAAGCTGTTCGGTGAGTGTCTTTACCTCTTCCGGTGTAAATCTTTCTTCAATCCTCTTCATCACGGTGTCCATGTACTGATAACTGATATTGTAATAGTCCATGTACTTATCGGTTACTTCCAGATGATATTCTCTTTTATCGGTATCCGACTGTATTCTTTTCAGATATCCTTTTTTGATAAGGTTATTGATCTTGTATGCCGCGTTGGGAGATGAGATATTTGCCACGGCAGAAAATTCAGAAACAGTAGGACTTTTCAGCGCATAGATGATCTCCATGCAAAAAGTCTCTACTGTTGTAAGCGTGGTCTCTCTTTCCATTATTCTATCAAAAACCCTTTGATAAAAATGTAATTTAAATTTGGTATACACATCCGTAAATGCATCCTGCAACATAAGATACCTCCGTCAGATGAACATCATCTGTCCAAAACTTCAGTATCAGTATAGCAAGAATCAACCGCAAAAATCAACTCCGCACTCACGGCCACATCACCGTCAACATATGCATTTGCGCTTCCTATGCCCACATTTGCTTTTTGAGATATTATCTCACATTTAAGTTCGATCACATCTCCGGGAACTATCTGTCTCTTAAATCTGGCTTTCTTTATTCCGCCAAATAAAACAAGCTTTCCTTTATTCTCTTCCTTTGTAAGTATCGCTACCGCTCCTGTCTGTGCAAGCGCTTCTATCACTAAAACTCCGGGCATGATCTGTTTTTGAGGGAAATGCCCCATGAAGAACATCTCGTCCGAAGTGACACATTTCTTCCCCGTGGCCGATACTCCCGGTTCGCACTCAGTTATCCTGTCCACGAGTAAAAAAGGATATCTGTGCGGTAATATCTTTTTTATCTGATCCGATTCAAGTTTCATAGTTTATCTAACCTTTCCAAACAAAAGTGACACATTATGTCCGCCAAAGCCAAAGGAATTTGATAAAGCAATATCAACCTTAGTATTTCTGGCTTTGTTAGGAACAATATCCAGGTCGCATTCCTCATCCTTTACTTTATAATTGGCTGTCGCAATGACAGTGTCATGCTCTACCATCAGTGAAGTAAGTATCGCCTCCACAGCGCCCGATGCACCTAAAAGATGACCCGTAAGGGATTTTGTAGAGCTCATCATTACATCGCAGGCTGACTCTTTAAGAGCCCTCTTAACTGCTCTGGTCTCACATCTGTCGTTTAGCTGAGTCGATGTTCCGTGGGCATTGATGTAATCTATGTCCTCACAGGTAACATCGGCTTCTTCCATGGCTTTTTCCATGCAAACCGCCGCCATGCTTCCGTCCTCAAGCGGTGCGGTAACATGATGCGCATCACAGCTTACCCCATAGCCTTTTATCTCACAATAGATCTTTGCTCCCCTATTTATCGCATGTTCATATTCTTCCAGAATAAGCGCCCCCGCACCTTCTCCCATGACAAATCCGTTTCTTTCCTTATCAAAAGGGATCGAAGCCCGTAACGGATCACGAGAAGTACTGAGTGCATTCATGGATGTAAATCCTCCTATACCCAAAGGTGTTATGCTCGCTTCCGCACCGCCGCAGATCATGATATCGTTAAACCCGAATTTTATCTGTCTGAATGAATCTCCGATAGCATTACCGGATCCGGCACAGGCTGTCACGACACAGCTGCATATTCCGTTAAAACCGAACTTCATTGCTATGTGTCCGGCCGCCATATTCGATATTACCATGGGAATAAAATGCGGATTTACTCTGTCATAACCTTTTTGCATTCCCCGCATATCCTCTCTCTGAATGCTTGTCATCCCTCCAATTCCGCTGGAGAATATTACACCGCATCTTAACGGATCCTCTTTTTTCATATCTATCTTAGAGTCTTCCATTGCCTCACATGCTGCAGTCAGTGCGTATATGCAAAAATCATCAAGTCTTCTGACTTCAGATCTGTCAAGGTATCTGTTTGGATCAAAGTCCTTAACCTCCGCCGCAAGACTCACCTTATGGTCTGTATGATCGTAATGCGTGATCTCTCCTATCCCGCATAGTCCGTTCTTTGCCGCCTTCCACATGGAATAGACATCATTTCCTATTGGAGTTACCGCTCCCATTCCGGTTACTACGACTCTTCTCATATCACCATTCCTCCGTCAACACATATCACCTGTCCGGTTATATATTCGCTGTCTTTAGAACATAGAAATGAAACTGCCCCGGCCACCTCTTCTGCTTTACCTATTCTCTTTAAAGCAATACTGTCAACGGCGGATTCCTTAACCTGAGGCGGCAGTTTTTCAGTCATATCGGTTTCTATAAATCCCGGAGCGACCGCATTTACATTGATATTTCTTGATGAGAGCTCCTTGGCCAATGATTTTGTCATACCAATGACAGCAGCTTTTGAAGCAGCATAATTTACCTGTCCGGCATTTCCCGAAATTCCTACAACCGAACTGAGATTCACGATCTTTCCGCCTCTGTTTTTTATCATGATCCTTGAGACTTCTCTCATCATATAAAAAGCACCTTTAAGGTTAACGTTTAAGACAGCGTCCATGTCATCATCCTTCATAAGACCAATGAGTCCGTCCCTGGTTATGCCCGCATTATTTATCAGGACATCTATCTTTCCACCGCCAAACTCTTTTGACAGATTCACAAACTCCTTGCAATGAGCCGGGTCGGCAACATCGCCTTTTACCGCAATCGCTTTTACACCTTTTTGCTCACACATTTTTTTAGTCAGCTCTGCGTTTTCATCATCAGATCTGTAATCAAAAGCTATATCATAGCCGTCATCGGCAAGTCTAAGACATATTGCCCTGCCTATTCCTCTGGCACCGCCGGTTATAACGGCAACCTTTTTTTCTTTCATATCCTTACTGCCTTTCTGTAATCCTCAACACTGTCGATACTGACCACATTTATCTGCTTATCCAAAGCCTGTGCCGTTCTCTTTACAAAACCTGCCATGGTCTTTCCCGGTCCGATCTCAATAAAATCACTGTATCCGGAAATGATCAGTTTTCTGAGATTGTCCTCCAGTAAGACCGTACTGCTCACCTGTCTGACAAGCAATTCTCTGATATCATCGGACTCACTGATAAATGTACCTGTAGCATTTGATAGTACCGGGATCGCAGTTTTATTTATTCTTACCTTTGAAAGATGATCTCTAAGTTTCTTTCCTGCCGGTTCCATAAATCTTGTATGAAAGGGTCCGCCAACATTTAATTTTACAATGCGTTTACATCCCTGTTTTTTTATTCTTTCTTCCGCCCATCTTACCGCCTCTGTCTCTCCGCAGATCACGATCTGTCCCGGGCAATTGATATTTGAGATGGCTACGTAGCCTTTTTCAGATGCCTCACAGATCCCTTGAACCATGTTTCTGTCAGCCCCAAGGACTGCACACATAGAAAAATCTATTCCCTCGGAAGCCTCCGCCATAGCCTCGCCTCTGAAGCTCAAAATATCAACATATTCTTTGGCGGAAAATACTCCCGCCGAAAAAAGCGCTCCGTATTCCCCCAGACTGAGCCCGCATGCTGCCACCGGTTTTATTCCGTCCTCCAGCAACATCCTTACTATACCTACAGCAAAAACCGCCATGGCCTTCTGAGTATTCTGTGTAAGAGTCAGTTCCTCTTCGGTACCGTCTCTCATGATCCTTAATATCCGGTCATGATCCTCCAACGAATCCACAGCATTTTTAAAGCTCAGACACTGTTCGTAGAAATCAATTCCCATGCCTGTTCTCTGGCTGCCCTGACCTGCAAACAAAAAAACCTTTTCCATTTTCATCTCCGTTCGTTATGCATATCATATATACTCGCAGTTACATTTTCAAAACCTTTTTGAATGTCAGTCAGTATGTCTTCTATGCTTTTGATCTCGCTTATCTGTCCCGCCACCTGACCTGCCATGAGCGATCCCGTTTTTGTATCCCCTTCAAAAACCGCTCTTCTAAGCGATCCGAGAGTATAACGCTCAAGTTCTTCCTTAGAAAAGCCTTCTTTTTCTTTTTTTATATATTCTCTGGACATACTGTTCTTGATTATCCTTACGGGGGTTCCCGATATCCTGCCGGTAACCGTCGTGTCATTGTCCTTAGCTTTAATAACGGCCTGTTTGTAAGCCTCATGTATCGGGCATTCCTTTGAAGCCAAGAATGCCGTTCCCATCTGAACTCCGACAGCGCCCAATATAAAAGCAGCTGCCAGTCCTCTTCCGTCACCTATACCGCCTGCAGCAATAACCGGAATATCTACCGCATCACACACCTGCGGTACGAGAGTCATCGTAGTCATCTCTCCCACATGTCCTCCACTCTCACAGCCCTCGGCAATAACCGCATCGGCTCCAAGTTTTTCCATCTTCTTTGCCAATGCAACGGATGATACTACAGGCATTACAAATATTCCGTTTTCCTTCCATCCGGGCATATATTTCGC
>CACZSE010000189.1 GCA_902783735.1 uncultured Lachnospiraceae bacterium | reverse complement strand
GAGGCCGGAATCAGAGCCAATGCAAAAGCCATGAAGGAAGCGTTTTCATGGAATAAGGGATTTAAGGAATACTTTGCGGTCAAGGCACTTCCGAATCCGAAGATATTGCAGATTTTCGGTGAATATGGTTTTGGTTGTGACTGTGCTTCGGCAAATGAGATCACTCTCGCGCTGGCAGCAGGCATGAAAGAAGGAGATATAATGTTTTCTTCGAATGAAACACCTGCAGCCGAATATAAATATGCTTATGAGTCGGGAGCCATCATAAATCTTGATGATATAACCCATATAGAATTTCTGGAAAACATCATAGGAAAACTTCCTGAAACCATTTCGATAAGATACAATCCGGGCGGTACCATTACATTAAGTAACGGTATCATGGATAACCCCGGGGATGCAAAATACGGATTTACGACAGAACAGGTATATGAAGGCGTTAAACTTCTGATGCAAAAGGGCGTTAAGCATTTGGGAATACATGCTTTTCTCGCCAGCAATACTGTTACGAACGATTATTATCCCCAGCTGGCAAAGCAGCTTTTTGAACTTGCTGTGGATGTTAAGAAAAAAACCGGGATACACATTGCGTTTATCAACCTGTCAGGCGGTATAGGAATTGCATACAGGCCGGACCAGACGCCCAATGATATTAGGATCATAGGTGAAGGAGTTCGTAAGGTTTATGATGAGATCCTTGTTCCCGAAGGCATGGATGATGTTTCCATATTCACGGAATCCGGAAGATTCATGACGGGACCTTACGGAGAACTGGTAACGACAGCTATCCACGAAAAGCATACGCATAAAGAATACATTGGAGTTGATGCATGTGCCGTAAACCTCATGAGACCGGCCATGTACGGAGCATATCATCACATAACAGTTTTGGGAAAAGAAGATGCTCCCTGCGACCACATGTATGACGTTGTAGGTTCTCTTTGCGAGAATAATGACAAGTTTGCTATCGACCGGAATCTGCCTAAGATAGACATAGGCGATTATATCGTTATTCATGATACCGGTGCTCATGGATACTCAATGGGTTATAACTACAACGGAAAGATGAAGAGCGCGGAACTTTTACTTAAGGAAGATGGTTCTGTTGAACTCATAAGGCGTGCAGAAGAGCCGAAAGATTATTTTGCTACGCTTGATTGCACCCCTTATTACAATAAGCTTGTTAAATAAATGTTAATAAAAATACCCCGAAATACCTTTGAATTATCGAAGATATTTCGGGGTATTGTATTTTGAATAAGTTATGATCTAATCTCCTACATCGAGATGTTCCAACATGGATTTTTTTGGTGTGGGCAGAGTATCGCCATGCCTTACCTGAGTCATTGTAATAAATGCCGCAATTGAAAAGATCACTGCATAAGGAAACAGAGTCTTGTATGATACATATTGAAGGAAGGCACCGGAAAGTATCGGAGTAAGTACCTGAGCAGCCATAGAAAAAGTATAATAATACCCGGTATATTTTCCTATGTCACCTTCCGACGCTATATCGACTGCCATTGGAAATGAGTTGACGTTTATGGCTGCCCATGATACACCTACGATAGCAAACATGGTGATCACAAAAGGACCTGCACCTACGGCGATAAAGCATCCTAAGAAGCCAAGGATAAGACCGATGATCCCGGCCATTATGACTTTCTTTCTTCCGAATCTTGCTGATAGTATACCTATCGGGATATAGCTTATGATCGCTACTACGGTTGCTATCATAAGATAGTTTGCATATGATCCGCTTTCAGATCCCCAGACCTGAGTTGCATATCGTGAGAATGCAGTCGTCACTGCATTGTATGCCATATACCAGAGGCTGACAGATAAAAGTATAAATATCAGACTTCTTGTCTTATCCGCCGATAGTTTGACTGAAACCTGTTCATCCGAAGGTATATCTACAATGCTCCCGTTATCGTAAGAGCCTTCCAGGATCCTGTCTGTTTGGCGGGCTTCGTCGGTCCATTTGTTTTCCTTAACTACAAGAGCCAGTATCGCGGTAGATAACAACATAAATACTATCAGTGATATGAACAAAGGCTGATAATTCGGAGTTGTGCCTTCTGAAACCAACACACTGATCATCGCCAGGATATAGATGCCTCCCACGGTTCCCATAAGGTTGATTATGGCATTGGCTTTACTCCTGAGAGGCTTAGGCGTGATATCGGGCATGAGAGCTACCGCGGGGGAACGAAATACTGACATAAAAAGCAGAACGAAGCCGGTCATTATCAAAAAAAACACCAGATTTCGTGAATTGTCGGCAATGGGCATAAAGAAGAGGGCTATGTTGGCAGCCACGGTCCCGATGATTATAAACGGCATTCGTTTTCCGAGGGGAGTATGTATTTTATCGGATAAAGATCCGAATATAGGCAAAAGAAAAAGTGCAAGGACGTTATCAACAGCCATGATCGCGCCTATAATGACCTCATTCAGTGAAAATGTGTTCTTAAGGATAAGAGGTATGATATTATCATACATTTGCCAGAAAGCCATAATGGACATAAAGGCAAATCCCACCATAACGGTTTTGTATTTGTAACGTATCTTCATCATCAATACTCCTTATTATCGTGAATATTGAGGCAAACAGTTTTTCTTATGTCAGTTATTTGCCGCAACAATCTTTATTATATCAAATAACTTGAATAATAAGAAGAAAAACTACGGCTTGAAGTGTGGAGTGTTTCAATCTATAATTTATATGAAAAATACGGAATGTGGTGATTGTTTTGCATATATATATTATTGGCGCTGCCATAGCCTACATCATAGGTTCGTTTAATCCGGCGCTGTTGATCTCGAATATACAAAAAAAAGATATCAGATCACATGGATCGGGTAATCTCGGAGCTTCCAACGCAACCATATTACTTGGCTGGAAGAGCGGTTTTACAGTTGCGATCTTAGACATTTTAAAGGCATTTATACCGATCATGCTTACAAGGATACTTTTATCGCAGTATGCTCTATTGCCGTATATTGTAGCCACCTGCGTAATATTGGGACATATATTCCCGTTCTATTTAAGGTTCAAAGGCGGGAAAGGGTTTGCTACATACATGGGAGCCATTCTCGGACTGAGTTTTATAGCTTTTGTCGTGATCGGACTTATATTTCTGATAGTTTCTTTTTTTTCTGATTATATAGTGATGGGAACCTTTACTGTGATCACTCTGTTCCCGGTTTACCTTGCCGTATTTACAAGAAATATTTCATTTGTTTCTGTTATACTTATTGCCAGTGTCGTGATCTTTTTTAAACACACGGAAAATATCTCAAAGATAAAAAACAAAGAAGAGATCGGGATACGTGCGGCCTTTTCGGGCAAGTTTAAGTTAAAATAATTCAGGATCGTTTAGCAATGTTTAAGATAATAATTGAAGATATCAGTAACTACATGAGTAGTTATTTTTTAAAAAGCATCATCATGGGGCTTTTATGCGCATTTGCCATGTTATGCATACTGACTGTTTTTAAAAGCTTTGATAAAGAAAAAGCGGATGAAAAACGTATCATAATCCGCACAACGGCTTTTTTTCTATGGATAGTTTACGGTTACATGGTTTTAGGCATCACCTTTTTATGCAGGAAGCCTGTCTTCGGACATCAGCTTTCTCTGATCCCTTTTACGGCAGCAACAAATAATGTCAGACTCATGGCATATGAAATAGAAAATATACTGCTCTTTGTTCCTTACGGGATACTTATACCTGCTTTGGTGGAGCATTGCAAAAAATGGTTTTTCTGTCTCATAGCCGGAATGGTCACGAGTCTGAGCATAGAAACGCTGCAATTCATGACCATGAGGGGAAAAGCTCAAATGGACGATCTGCTCTTAAACAGTGCGGGTACCATGATCGGCTGGGTCATATTTATGATCGTGAAGAGGTGGTTTGACAAACATATATTGAAAGAGGAAGACTAGATGTACGATTACGTATTGTTTGATCTTGACGGAACCATTTCCGATTCAAGTGAAGGTATTACAAAAGGGATTCAGATAGCTCTTAAGCACATGGGAATTGAGGAGGACAGAAGTGAATTGAGAAAGTTCATCGGTCCTCCGTTAAAATATTCATTTACAACATTCTACGGATTTGATGAAGAAAAATGTGCTGAAGCGGTAAAGGTTTACAGAGCCTACTACGGGGAAACGGGATTGTTCGAGAATAAGCCGTATGAAGGGATCGATAAACTGTTAAAAAGGATCAAGGACAGTGGAAGAAAGATCGCGGTAGCAACTTCGAAACCGGAAAAGTTTTCGGTTGAGATACTTGAAAAATTTGGCTTGACCGAACATATAGACGTGATCTCGGGGGCAACCTTAGACGGAGTACGGGGCGATAAATGTGAGGTGATCGAGGAAGCTTTAAGAAGATTTGGCAATCCGGATAAAAGCCGAGTGGTTCTTGTGGGAGATACACGATTTGATGCCGAAGGAGCCGCAAAAGCAGGTATAGATTGCATCGGAGTACTTTACGGATTCGGTACAAGGGAAGCACTTATAAATGCGGGGGCACGTTATATTGCCGATACCATGGAAAGCATATTTGATTATCTGTAAAAGGCTGTTAGGACATTTTGCACAAAAATAGAAAAAAGAATATGTTAATTTTTCCTTTTGGGATATTAATTTTATGTGCCCGATGACGTATACTAACACACGGATATTATAAGAGGAGAGAAAACTATGGCAAATGCTTTTTTTT
>CACZSE010000188.1 GCA_902783735.1 uncultured Lachnospiraceae bacterium | reverse complement strand
CTGGCCTGCCTTGTTCTCGAAGCAGTCAACTGCAACGTACTTAGCATTGTCGCCAACAAGTCTCTTAAGGTTAGCCTGGATAGAATCTTCACCGTTTCTGAAAGGATAATCCCAGTTATGCTGGAATGCACCAACGTAACCAGCCTTCATCATGTCATCTTCTGTTGCATCGCCTGATCCGTAAAGAGCGAAGTCATTCCAAAGAAGACCTTCGTTGTACCACTTGTTAAGTGTTCTGATAGCTTCCTTTGTTCCGTTCTCTGTAAGTTTTCTGTCATCAAATCCATTTACATAGAACTCTTTATCTGTGATATCAGGTGAAATCTCAGACTCGATAAGGAGTGCTGCTCTCCAACCTACATCGTAAGAAACTGAGAAAGGAATCATCTTCTTAGCATCCTTGCCAAGGAGTGTATCTGCATTGTCTCTGAATGCACAGATCATGTCATAGAACTCTGCCTTGTTTGTAGGAGCCTTAAGATTGAGTGTGTCGAGCCAGTCCTGACGAACGAATGTAAGGATACGTCTCGGGTTTGCACGCTTACCTTCAATAGCCCAAAGTGTGCCATCGTTGATATCCTGATCCCAGTAGATGTTTGACTCACCAAGCCAGTTCCAAAGGTTCTGTGTCTCAGCCTTGTAGTCATTTACGTAGTCCTTCATATCAAGAACACCGCCCATGCCGGCATATGTCTGAATTGTAGGATATGAGTATGTTACACAGATGTCGGGTGCTGTACCTGCAGCAAGAAGGTTGTTGATCTCTTCAACCTCTGTCCAACGGGGAACTGCGATGAACTCAACTTCTACGTTGTGATCCTCGAGCATGCCCTTTTTGATGTACTCTGTGTACATGTTGTTTGTAGGATCTGATCCGCCGTCATTACCACGGTCATAAACCTCAACTGTAATGTGTCTTGTCTCTGCGAACTTTCCGTCTGTAAGCTCGGAAACAACAGCGGGTTCTTCTGTTTCAGCAGGTTCTGCAACTACAGTTGTATCTGCAGCACCGTTATCAGCGGGTGCAGGTGCCGATGTGCTTGTGTCAGCTGTCTTTTCTCCACATGCAGCCATAGACATTACCATAGCAGATGTAAGGAGTACGGATAAAACTTTTTTCTTCATTTTTTACCTCCCTTTATTTTGTATAAAGCAATCTTATATGAATAACGGCTATACCGTGTATTCCAAAACTATTCTTTTACCGCTCCGAGTGTTACGCCATGTATGAAGTACTTCTGTAAGAAAGGATAGATACAAAGTATCGGTATTGTCGAGAACATGACTATCGCAGCCTTAAGTGAATCTGCAAGTCCGGGGGTTGAGAAACCTTCCTGGGTCGCAACCTCTACCGAATTGATGTTGTTCAGTATGTTATAAAGCAAAAGCTGTAAAGGATAGAAATCCTTGTTCTTCATATACATAAGAGCGTCTGAATAACCGTTCCAGCGTCCTACTGCGTAGAAGAGTGCCAGTGTTGCAAGAACAGGCTTTGAAAGCGGCAGATATATGCTGATCAGTATCCTTACAAATGATGCTCCGTCGATCTCGGCCGATTCTCTCAAGGAATCCGGTATGCCGTAGAAGAAACTTCTCATGATGATCATGTTGTAAACGCTCAGACAGCTGGGGATGATAAGTACCAGCGGATTGTCCAAAAGGTTCAACTCTTTCATTAACAGGTAGTTTGGAATGGTGCCTGCGTTAAAGAACATCGTGATCGTTATGATGATATTGATGATCCCTCTTCCTTTTAGTTTTTCAAAGATGAGAGGATATGCACAGAGTGTTGTCATGGTAAGCGATACCAGTGTACATATAAGTGTAAGGAATGCCGTCCATATGAATGCTCTGATATATTTCACATCTCCAAGTACCGAAGAATAAGCTTCAAAGTTAAATCCCTTAGGTATCAGATATACCTCATGCTTAACCAAAAAGTCCGTTCCCGAAAGCGATCTAGCCAAAAGGTTTATCATGGGAATAAGGCAGATAGCGCTTATCAGGATACATATTACAACGAAAACCATGTCAACACGTTTGGTAGTTTTGGATTTGATGGTTCTTGAGATCTCTTCGGCTCCATCTTTTTCTTTAGTTTTTCTCTTATCGATCTTAGTATCTTTGGCCATCTTGTCACCTCCTACCATATTCCGCGTTCGCCGAGTTTACGTGCCAGCCAGTTGGCAAATAACAGGAAGAATACGCCTACTACCGACTGGAACAGTCCGACTGCGGTTGTCAGTGAGAACTGCAGGCCTTTAATACCATGTTTATAAACGAATGTTGAAATTACTTCTGCGTACTTCATTACCAGGTTGTTCTGTAATGCGAAGGGTCTGTCGAAGTTGGATCCCAAAATATTTCCGAGTGCCATAACAAGCAATGTAACAATGGTTCCTCTGATACCCGGTAATGTGATGTGCCACATCTTTTCAAATCTGTTGGCTCCGTCAACCGATGCCGCTTCATAAAGTTCGGGAGATATTCCCGCGATAGCTGCCAGGTAAACGATGGAATTCCATCCGAAGCTCTGCCATACACCGAGGAAGATATAGGTTCCGACCCACTTAACCGGATCGTTCAAGAACGGAACCGCCTCACCGCCAAGTCTTTCTATGAACATGTTGATGAGTCCGTTTGTAGGTGTGAACAGCTGTATAGCCAATCCGTAGATGATGACCCACGAAAGGAAGTGGGGCATATAAGCTATTGTCTGCACAGTTTTCTTGAATCTCTTAAAAGGAAGCTCGTTCAATATAAGAGCGAAGATGATCGGAATAGGGAAGCCTATAAGAAGATCCAGAACATTGAGTACTACCGTATTTCTCAGTGCATTTTTAAAATCGTTGTTGCTAAATGCCTGTATGAAATACTGCATACCATGATTTGCTGCCCACGGCATCTCTCCGACCTTCTGGACTATACTGTATTTCTTGAAGGCTATAAGTATGTATTTCATCGGTACATACTTAAATACCAGAAGATATATCATGGGTAATATGAGTAAAGCATATAACTGCCAGTATCTCTTACCGTAAACTTTCCAGTTCACTTTTTGTTTAGGCGCTTTAACTGATTTTTGTTTTGCATCACTTTTCGCGCTCATCCGACACCTCCGTAACAAATGATCTCTTAGCTTTTCAACTAGTATACAAGTATAGTAGCACACTATCATACCTTTGTCTAAACGTAAAAACAACCAAATTGAAGCAATCAATTTGGTTGTTTTGCACAAATCACTTATTGTTTTGTTTTGTTTCGTTGTTAATCTTTAAAATACTGGGGATATGCCGCCCTTATCTCCGTCTCATCCACATGATATCTTGACAGATGTTTTTCAACAAGCTGTCTGCATGTATCCTTGTCCTTAGCCTTTATAGCTTCCAGCATCTGTCTGTGATCTCCGACTATCTTGGTGTCCTTTACGGTCTTCATTGACAGGGTACGAACTCTGTCAAAGTGAAGCATTATATTGGACCTCATGGCATGAAGGGTCTCTTTCTTTGCCGCAGCGTATATAAGTCTGTGAAAGTCATCATCAAGCATGTATATCTTGTCGGCAGAACCGCTTTGAAGATAGAATTCCTGAAGCGAAACATTTTCCTCCATCTTTTCTATATCTTCGGGATCCGCTATATCGCAAGCCTCTTCTATTACCGCAATATCCAGAGTCTTTCGCAAAAATCTGGCTTCCTCCACCAAAGATGAGTCGATAAGCGCAACATAGCTTCCCCTTTGAGGATATATCTCTATGACAGCAGCCTTTCCCAACTCCTGTATGGCTTCTCTTACAGGTGTCCTGCTGACACCCAAAAATCCCGCAACTTCGTTTTCGCTTATGCTTGCCCCCGGTTCGAGATCCAAAGAAACAATGTTTTCCCTTATTGCCCTGAGTGCATAATCTCTTGCTGTCTCGGTCGGCAGTTTTGTAATCTCTCTCATCTGAACTGACCCCTTTTAAATATCGCCTTTCTTGTATACTAGCGTACATGTTTAACTTGTATACAAGTACTCTATCTATTATAGGTACAGACTTCTCTTTTGTAAAGATTAATATTATTAAAACTAACAATTAGTCTATTTTGCGAAATCGGAAGGCTATTATTCATCTGTCAAGGTTGTGAGTAACTCGAATATTTGGTAAAATATTTATGATTCTCGGCTTCTATCATTTGCTTCATATGCATTTGATATGACCATATTAATGCAAACGGAGATAAGACGTATGCGCAAACGTATCGGTATAATAACAGGTGAACAGGGAAATGACTACTCTATATCACTGATAAAAAGTTTTCACGAAGAAGCTGTCAGGCTTGATTATGATCTGTTCGTTTTTGCGAATTACGGTACCTATGATCATAATATAGTTCTCTACGGTGAAGGCGAATCTTCTGTATATAAAATTCCCATCCCGGATTCTTTTGACGGTTTTATTATTGATGAAACACTTTTTAACATAGATAAGATGAGTGAAGCGGTTTATAACTACTTCAACAAAAATGTTCAGTGTCCGGTTGTCTATCTCAAAAGACGTACCGAACGGTTTTATGACGTCCTTTTGGCCGACAGGCAGGCCATAAAGGATGTTACGAATCATTTCATAAAGGATCACGGTTTTACCAAAATCTGCCATATGACCGGGCGTTGGGAACTCCACGACGCCAGAGACAGATACCTCGGATACGAAGAAGCAATGCTTGAGGCCGGACTCGATGTCACCGACGATATGGTCTTTTACGGAGATTACTGGTATAACAAAGCTTCTGACGCTGTGGATTATTTTACTCACGACGGAACCGACCTGCCGCAGGCAATTGTCTGTGCCAATGACTATATGGCTGTTGCCGTATGTATAGAACTTAGAAAACGCGGGATCCGCGTTCCGGAAGACGTCTGTGTTTCGGGTTATGACAATGAAGAGGTAACAAAACACAGCGACACACCCATTACGACCTTTGATGCAAACATCGAAGAGTTCGGCAGACAGGCTATCAATATTTTACATAATGCCATAAACGGCGATTGCCCTTCCAAGGAAACCTACATACCCAGCACCATGATCCTAAGAGACAGCTGCGGATGTGGTCACGAAGAACTGGGGGGAGACAGTCATTTCAATCTTGAAAAGATGCTCACAAAATACCAAGGTCTGGACATGAGTGTATATATGCATAACGGTTACCAGATCTCATTCGACATCGATGATATATTCTCAAACGCCGACAGCTATTATAAGCACAATAAGTCGTTATATGCTTATATCTGCCTCTGCAGTGACGCCATGAACGCAACAAGCCGTCCCGTTGAGCTCACAAATGAATATACCGAAAAGATGATACTGAAGAGGATCTTTTTCCAGGATCCGGAAAGCTGCTATGAATCCCCGGATCTTACATTTGACAGAAGAGACCTGCTGCCTCCGCAGTTTTTGGAAACAGACGAGCCTCAACTGTATTATGTAAACCCGATGCATTCTCAAAACAAATGTTACGGGTACATGATATCCGTATATCCGGAAAATGTATGGCCCAACAACTTCACACAAGCTTACCTTTCAGCTTTGGGAAACGCCATCGACAATTACAACATCCACAATGAATATATGAACATGGATGAGATCAAATCCATGTATCTTACAGATACACTTACCGGCATATATAACCGCAGAGGCTTCGAACAGAATATGCTGCTTGTTCTAGACAGGGCGAGCAGGCGTGATCTGTACTTAAGTGTTGCGAGTATAGATATGGACGGACTTAAGTATATAAATGATACCTATGGCCATGAAGCAGGCGACCGCTGTCTTAAAGCCTTGGGAAAGGCTCTGTCAAAGGTAACCAGCAGTGGCGAGGTTGCAGCCAGATACGGCGGTGACGAATTCGCTGTCATCCTTGTTTCCAAGGATTCAACAAGACATATCACCTTCGAAGAAGACCTTATGAAGGCCATCGCCGAGGAAAATAACGAAATGAAAGCCCCCTATACTCTTCATGCCAGTATCGGACTGGTACATGTGGGTGTAGGAAGCTTCCCGTCTTTAGATCCATATATTCAAAAAGCCGACAAACTCATGTATGCCAATAAGACTGCATACAAAGAAAGTTTAAAGAAAAAATAGCACCGATCTGTCTTTAAACGGTTATCTTTCCAAAAGGTAACCGTTTAATTCTATCTGGCTTACTTTCAAACTGTTTTCATTATATCTGAATTCCAGGCTTCTTATGTATAGAGAAGTATTGTCATCAATCTTTACGATCTCTCTTCCCTGCAGAGAAAATTGCGTTTCCTTGTGATCCATATCATTGATTATGGACTGAACATACCCCGAAAGATCGACCATGATCCCAAACTCCGGTCTGTTCGTTTCGGTATTGCCGCGGTACAGGTAACATGTTGCTGCATTTCCCGGTTTTCCGACTACATAAGTGATCTTTTTAAAACCACTTACATCAAGGTCATCCAACTCACATTTTTTTGAATACACGTATACCTCCGGATCATAATACCTGTAGCCGCTGTAGCCTTCTATTTCTTTCATCTGTTCCTTGGTGTATTTTATTTCAAGAGTCTTTTCTCCCTTGTACCCGGCTCTTTCTATAGCATTGTAGGCGGAATATATCGCACTTTTCATGCTTTCGGACTCATGTTCTTTTGAAAGAAGCTCTTCTAAACGTTTAGTCTGTGAACGTATGACGGCATCCTGAAAATTTGTCGCGGGTATAAGTATTGAAAAGACCGTCAGTATCATGATGACAAAAATGATCTTGGACAAAAAATCCTTCTTTTTTATCATCTGAAGCACATATAGCGTGATGTATATGATCTCTCCGATAATAAGCACAATACCGAAATATCTTGATGTCGTTATTCCGTACGCTTTTATGCGGATGCCCATACTCCAGCATTGTAAAAGCACAAACGGTACAAACAAAAACGGTATATACTCTGAAAACTTTGAACCCTGATCCTCACGGATGACACCATGGATGAGCGTCCAGACCGGCATGCCGATCGAGAAAAGAAATGCCAATATACCGAATACGGAATTGGAAGGAGTTTCATCCGATATAAACAGCTTAACGATGTAAACATATATGATCAAAAAAGCGATCAGGAGCATGGACTGCATTACATATATTATGCATAATCTCGCAAATTTCCCGGGTCGTTCATTTTTCCCGGAGATCGCTTTCAGGCACATGGGCACATATATCCCGCCCGCCAGGAACAATTCCAACTGCCATATAAAGTCATCGGTATCATATATAAGTTCATTGAATATGAACACAATGATGCCAAGTCCCACGGCAAAAAGAAAATACACCACCGTTGCACGGATAAGTTCAAGAAAGGCCTTGGTACAGTAAACCTCAAAATCCTGCTCAAGCCGTTTAAACATGTGATAAATCGCCGAACCTATCAAAACAGTAAGATAAGGACACAGAAAACGAACCGCTGTCTCCGAAACAAGATCCGTGTCTGCTCCCCAAAGTGTCTCGCCCTCATGTGAGAAGATCATCACAAAAACAAATGATATTATCGCAGAGACAATACTTCCGATCACCCTTACGGGTATCTTTTTCTTAAAGACCTCTTCATACATGATGGTCTGGCCTGACGTGATCAGGCAGAAAACCATTATCTTTTCCAGGATCTCTTCTGTATTATTGTTATAAACTTCCTCCAGTATCGCTCCAAGCAGCGCCGCAACTATTATCCCTAACATTGTTACGGGATAATCCTTGAAGACCTCGTAGATCTTAAGACCGATGCCCTTAATAAGTCCGATCAGTCTGTTCTTTTTTATGATTCCCGTCATATTTTCACTTTCCATATCCTCTACCCCTTTTAAATGTCAAAAAAAGTAACTGATCCGCATCACTCAAACATGATTTTTCCTGCGTTCAATGATCTCCCAAAGAACAATTCCGGCTATGGCGATAAATGATATAAATACTCCTTCTCTCATGCCCTCCGGAATATATTTCATTTCAATGACCTGAGCATCTTCGATACCTGCTAAAGGAATAAACATAAATGAGTCATATACCTTTTCACATGCTACTCTTTTTTTGTTTACCGTCACTTTCCACCCTTTCTCATAGGGAATGGTAGTGATAACACCTTTGTTCTCACCATTCAATACTTCATTTGGCACAGAGATCTCAAGTCTTGATGACTCAAGCTTTTTGATCTCACAGCCACGATCTTTGATCTGCTCATAAGCCAGTTCAATCTCGTCCATGTTTTCCGTCATGATATGAGCCTCTCCGAAATCGGCAATTTTAGAATCGGAGCGCACATAGACATCAAATACCTTATCTTTTTCATGATATCCCAGATTCACTATCTTCATGGAACTCTTGTTTCCGTAGCCGCTTACAGGTTCATCGCCGACATATATCACGAGATTCTGCGTAAGCTCCTCTATATGATCAAGATACAGGTAAACATTGCCGTCATATTTCGGCTTACACATGAAGTACTTGTAAGCGCCGTTGTCATCTGAAAATACCTGACTCCACATTATCGCATTTGTAAATACCTCCCCCTGAGTATCACTGAGATTATCGAGCATCTCCTGCTGCATCTCAAAGGGTGACCCCGTCAGTTCTCCCGGCATTTGCGATACGAGGGTGGCAACCGGAAGCGAATAGGGATTTTTGTATAACGAATATTCTCCGTCATATACCTTTTCATATGTTTTCCTGTATTCATCGGCTCCCACAAGATACCTTATACCCAGCAAGGAATCGGCAGCACAGGTGTTATCATGACCGAAATCCGTATAGAGTCCGTCATCGTTGAAACCTATATTCTGTAAGAAGTAACGGGTGTCGAGTATACCCGCAGAGCTGTAATGCGTTATGCCGTTATAGTTATACATCATATCATCATTCTGCTCCCTGGACTTCATGTTCTCAATCCTGTAAAAGCCCAGATCACGCTTGGCATAGTCTACAGCTTTGGATGTTTCGGACACGATCCTCTCATATTCCTTTTGTCCAAGCATATTCATTGATGTCTGGTGACTGTATATGTATCTGGCATTGATGACCAGCTCGGCTATCTGGATAATGACAAGCGTTGCTATGATCATTGAAGATATCTTCTCAGTATATTCGGTCCTTTTGAATCTGCCTCCCGTGGAAACGAAAACAAGGAGTAAGAGCAAAAGAAAGATAATAACGATCAGTACAGTGTTCGTAACTGCAAACCGCTTATCGGCAAATTCGTATTTTCCGGTCAGACTGTAAGCAAAAGCACTTCCGGTCAGTACACCTGCTATCATAACGCGCTTTATATCAATTCCCTTTGGATTGTTGAAGCATCTGCAGGCACACATCAGACATACCAGTATGTATAAAAACGCCTCTCTGTAAGGATATCCGGAGGGTTCCATTCCCGCATGCCACACAAGATTGATCTTATCAAAAAGAAAAGAAACCCAAAAGATCGCAAAAATGACTAACATACATATCTTTTCTTTTTTCTTTATAGTATTGTTCAAAAAATAGAGTATCACCAAAAAGATACTTAGGATCCCTATGTAAATGAGAGGCGTACCAAATATGGTCTGTCTTCTGTTATAAGCCATGATCCACATTTTTATGAGTACATCTCTTATGCTCAGATTTCCTTTTGTGGTCTCAAGTCCAAGTTCGAATATATCTTTCGGGCTGCCCATAAGATCGAGTGCAGTCGGTATAAGTACCACACCAACAAGACATGCTGCCCAAAAGGAACATATACCGACTCTCAGAAGTTTTATAAGCGCATCTTCTTTATCTGATACAAGCCTGTACAAGGTCCAGATCACAATAAAGATACATACCATAAACGTCATGTAATAATTACACCACAGCATAAGAGCCAGGCAGATCATATATCCCGATTTTTTCTTTTCAAATATGAGTTTATCCAAAAAGAATATCGTAAGCGGCATGAGCGCAAAAATGTCAATCCACATTGGATTTATGCTGTTTGAGACAATGAAAGCGCTGAGAGTATAAGACAAGGAAAAGATTAACGTATGTGGCCTGTTTTTACTGTCCTTTTCCTTCTTTTCGCGGTTCACATATGAAGCTAAGAAGATGTCACATGATGCGGAAGTCAGCATAAGCTTAATGCCGATCAAAAGTGTAATGGCCGATGTCAGATTCTCTCTGTCAAACAATCCGACAATAAAAAGCAGCGGGCTGGACAGATAATATGTGAAAAATCCTACAGCTCCGGTTCCCATGGCAATGGCCCATGAATAGAACATGTCATTCTCTCCGGCCAGCATGCTCTTAAAGTAGGAATAGAAATCAACATACTGCCTTTTCATGTCATAAACAAGAAAAGTATCATCTCCGAAAGGAGCAATACGACAGCCTATCACAAAAAAAACGTACATCACCATCGTAAGTAATGCCGCCGTTAATGCGTGAGGATATTTATTTTTTTCTTTATTTGTCCTTCTGGCATTCATATTATATATAATAGCACTTATGTCAACTATTTCAAAGTGCATATTTTTGCATTGAACGCCTGTATATTTTGGCTTGAAATACAAATATTTTTTCTATAAAATTATATATTGAGTGAAGGAACAGAGAAAATGAGTGATTTATTATCCCTGATCATCCCTGCTTTTAACGAAGAGCAGATGATATCCACAGCTTACAAAGAGATATGTAAGGTTCTGGATGATATGGATGTATCATATGAATTTATATTTGTAGATGACGGATCAACCGATAAAACTTTTGATGAGATCAAGGCTTTGGCCGATTCAGATAAAGACAGGATCCACTGTATATCCTTTTCAAGAAATTTTGGGAAGGAATCGGCTATATTTGCCGGACTGAATGAAGCCAAAGGAGATTGCTGTGTAGTTATGGACTGCGATCTTCAGCATCCTCCTGCTGTCATAAGAGAAATGTACCGACTGTGGAAGGAAGGTTTCTCCATAGTAGAGGGCGTAAAAAAAGACAGAGGCTCGGAAAACATTATTCACAAGCTTATGGCCAAGATCTTTTATGCTGTCATAAGCAGTCTTTCAAATATCGATCTTAAAGACGCTTCGGATTTTGTTCTTGTGGACAGGTCGGTTGTCAAGGCACTGGTCAGCATGCCTGAAGCAGCTCCGTTTTTCAGAGGTCTGTCAAGATGGGTAGGGTTTAAATCCGTTAAAGTACCATTCGATGTGGCAGACAGAAAACTCGGCGTCAGCAAATGGTCAACAGGCGGGCTGATCAAATATGCCATTCACAATATAACCATCTTTTCGGCCGACCCGCTTCAGTTAGTCACCGTCATGGGGGTAATATTCATCTTCGCCAGCATATTTTTGGGCGGGGAAGCACTTTTCAGATATTTTACCCACACAGCATTGGGAGGCTTTACCACAGTCATAGGACTGATACTTCTTACAGGAGGCATTATAATGATAAGCCTCGGTATCATAGGTATCTATATCTCGCAGATATACGACGAAGTAAAGGATCGTCCCAGATATATCATAGAAAAAAGATTTTAAGGAATTTAACATGAAAAAAAGGATTGCTCTGTTCGCCAACGGCTGGACATCCGAAAACCTTGTCAACTACATAAAAACTCTGAAATCCGGTCTTCCGGACAATTATGCAGACATCTATTTATTTATGAGTTATGGTTCCTACGGTATGCCTGACATAAACAGAAAAGCTGAAGGCATGGTATATAAGCTGCCCGATCTTAAGACCTTTGATGCAGCTGTTGTATTCGGTTCAGGATTGAATTTCAAAGAAGATATCGATAATATCTATTCTTCCATAGAAGAAAGCGGTATCCCTGCGATAAGTATCGGTATGAAGCATGACGGCTTTTCATACTTTGGTGTCGACAACCATCCCGGCATGTACGAACTGTGCGAACACCTCATAGATGTTCATAAAGTCAGATCCGTTGTTTTTTTGGCCGGTTCCGCAGAAAACGAAGATTCAAACGTAAGACTGGAAGTTTTGAAAAAGTGCATGGCCGATCATGGTATTGCTTTCAGTGATGATAATGTTTATTACACTGACTGGGAAGTAAAGAAATGTCGTGAGCATATGGAAGCACTGATGGATAAATACCCGGAACTTCCCAATGCGATAATATGTGCCAATGATACTCTTGCAATACATGCCACTCTGTTTTTATCCGAAAGAGGTATCAATATACCGGAATCCACGATCATTACCGGTTATGATAATCTTTCTCAGGGACAGCACTATTACCCTGCAATAACTACAGTTGATCAGGGATACGATGATCTTGGAAAACTCTCCGCCGAGAAGCTTTTATCGATATTTAACGGAGACAAAAGCGTGGTTTCAACCCGTATAAACAGCAGGTGCATCATAAAAGAGAGTTGCGGCTGTACGGATTTTGACGGAGATAAGATACGACGTGACTTTGCGCATCAGTATCCGGTAGCCACTCAAAGAAATTATGGCATATCCGGAAGACTTTTTGCATTGGAACAGGCCATCTTAAAGTCTCAAAGTTACAGTGAACTAACAGCAAATCTTCGAGAGATATTCAGTGGTAATACCGGTTCCGAAGGCAATACATTCTACATGATGCTGGATCCGATATTTGAAAATCTTGGTAAAGATGTAACACTGCCGGCATTTACATACAGCAATGAGTTCAATGTCATTATAGGAAAACATGATGCGATCCCTTCTGAGGCTTACAGAGTATCAAGAAACAGCCTTGTCCCCGAGGAAGACCTGTGCGAGCAGAACAGATTATATGTTATCGTTTCCCTATACTACGAAAGCTTCATATGCGGATATCTGGCATTTGGCGATGCCTTGAATTCTATATTGGAATCGGACCTGTACCTGTTCAACAACAGGATAAACCGTATTTTAATGTTCTTCAAACG